>JACCXQ010000106.1 GCA_013696945.1 Chloroflexota bacterium
GGCAATCGTGGCGGTCATCGGCTGGCTGCGCGACGCCGGTCGCGAGTACCGCGCCGTGGACGCAGGCCACCTCCCGGAGCCGGTAACGAGGGACCCGGAGCGCGCATTCCCGAAGTCGCTGGTGCCACTCTACGGAGCCATCGCGGGCATCTCGATCGCGCTGACGCTCTTTCCGGTCGTCATCGGCCTTTTCCCGGGCGCGGGCCCGGATGGCAGCGGCGGACCACCGGTCGAGTCGCCGAACGCCGCGCCGCAGCTGGCCGCGAACAGCGTCCTCACGTTCACCACGGACAAGCTCGTCGTGCCCGCCGATACGCCGTTGCAGCTGACCTTCGACAACCAGCAGGCCGGCGTTCCGCACAACGTGCACATCCGCCAGGGAGAGGCGCCACTCTTCGAGGGGGAGGACGTGACCGGACCGGCGAGCGTCGTCTACGACGTGCCTGCGCTGCCGGCGGGGGAGTACACGTTCATCTGCAGCATCCACCCGCCCATGACAGGGACGCTCATCTCCCAGTGAGGTCGCGGCCCCCGCCGTCATGACGCCCCGCATCCGCTTCGCTCTTGTCCTCGTCGCGGTGGCGCTCGTCGCGGGTGGGGTGGTATTTGCGGTCGGTGTCGACCTGGATGGCGCGGGGCAACCGGGCCCCTCGCCGATCCGGGTCGGCGGCTCGCCGCTCCTCGACAAGCCTGCCCCTGCCTTCCGGCTTCGGACGCTCGACGGGGGAGAGGTCAGCCTCGCCGAATATCGGGGTCGGCCGGTCATCGTGAACTTCTGGGCCAGCTGGTGCATCCCGTGCAAGGAGGAGTTCCCGCTCTTCGCCGAGGCGCGGTCGCAGTACGCGGCCGATGGGCTGGAGATCCTGGGCATCGTCCACGACGACGATCCTGCCGCGGCGCAGGCCTTCGCAGGGAGCGAGGGTGCAGCGTGGCCGATGTTGCTGGATCCGGACGACGCGGTTTGGGATTCGTACTTCGCGACGGCCGTGCCGATGAGCTTCTTCATCGACCGTGAGGGCGTCGTGCGAGCAGTGAGCTTCGGGCCCCCACCGTCCCGATCGCTCGAGCTGCTGATCGAGAAGATCCTCTAGGGCGATGCCTGCACCGAGGCAACCAAGCGGCTTCGCGTACCAGGAGCGCAGCAACCGCGACGTGGTGATCACTCACCACGACCGGCCGGCTGTCGTCCTCCGGGGGACCAGCGCCGCGCGTTTCCTCGCAGAGATCGCGACCGCGGACGCCCAGGCGATCATGGCCCGCTACACAGGCCAGTACCGACGCGGCAACGAGCGCACGGCCAGGGACCATCCGCGTAGTGCGGGATCTTGAGGATCGGCAGCGAGTCTCATGGCCGGGCGGCCGTCTTCCAGACCCGGGCGGGCCGGGTTCCTAGTTCCGAGTGAGCGCGAAGACCAGCTCCCCGTAGTCGCCGTTGTCAAGACCGGTGATCTGGATGTAGTAGGTCCTCCCGCCCATCGCCGTCCAGCTGACCTGAGAGTGACTCGTCCCGGCGGCGTCGTCGTTGCAGTCGGTGAACGTGAGGGACCCGAGGGACGTGCCACGGTAGACGTTGATCACGGGTGTCGTAGCTGGGCTCGCTACCGAACGTATCGGCCGAGACGGAGGCGATCGGACATCGGGACCCCCCGCAGCCATCGGCCCACTTATAGGAGGGGACCTTCCTACGTGCTGGACCTGCTGCGATCGGTCCATGCGGCGCGTGACGTCGCCGCGCGTGTCCCTCCCACTCAGCGCACACTCTAGGCTCCGGGAGCCGACAAGTACTCGGGAAAAGACGAAACCCCGGGGGCGGGCCCGGGGTTCCGAGGGACATGCGTTGGTTGCGGGGGACGGATTCGAACCGCCGACCTTCGGGTTATGAGCCCGACGAGCTGCCGCTGCTCCACCCCGCGACCTCGGATGGTACTCGGTTCGCTCGCATCCCGCAAGCGCAGCGCTGTGCCCCCACCACCCGCTCGTTCGGTGGCTCCGCGACGCCTGGCGTTGCGCGGCGAGTCCGAACTTTGACATCCGTCGCTGCCCGCGACGCTACTCGGACGGGCCGTCGTCGGGAGCCCGCGCGCAGCCGGTTCCCAAGCGCTGGCACGCTGGCGACGTGCCTGCTACATGCCCGTTTCCGCGATGGAAGCGCTAAACCGCTCGTCTACGGTCGCCCACGGCGACGTTCGTCATGGTTGGGTGCCGATCCGGGTGCACCGCTGCTCGCGGCCCGCGGCCACCCAGTACGACCCTCAGCCGGCCGGAAGGCGCCTGAGCACGACCAGGCCCGACACGAACGTGGCCACCGCCATCGCTGCGATCGCCGCGTCGCCGCTCACGACATCGGCCAGGACACCGACGGCGAGTGCCCCGACCAGGGTGCCGATGTCCCGCCAGAAGCGGTACACGCCGATGGCCGTGGCGCGCGAGGCCGGTCCCACGCGGTCGCTGACAGCGGCGAGCAACGTGGGGTAGACGAGCGCCGTCCCCACGCCGAGCGCGACGGCCGCGACCACTGCTGCCACCACCCCCGCATCGAGCATGAACCCGGCGACCGCGGCCGCCTGGAGGGACATGCCGGCGACGATCGGCCCGCGACGACCGACCCGATCGCTCAACCAACCGGCCGGGATCTGGCCAACACCCCAGGCGAGCGGGTAGGCCGCGGCCACCGCGGCGATGGCCGCAGGATCCATGCCCCTCCCAAGCAGGATGATCGGCAGGAGCGCCCAGACCAGCGCGTCGTTGGCGTTGTTGACCAGCCCAGCTTGGCTCAGGGCCTGGAGGTCCGACCTCCGCATCGACCCATCGAGGAACGCGATTCGGAGCGGGCTTGCGCCGCCGGCCTGCACCGGCACCGGCGCACCGACCTCGGAGCCCTCCAGGGCGACATGCTCTGCCGTGTCCCGCACGAACAGGACCGAGAGCGCCGCGCCGGCCGCCACGATCGCGATGCCAAGGTAGAACGGTGCGGGGCGCAGGCCGTATCGCTCGGCGATCAGCCCCGCAGCGAAGGCAGCGACCCCGACCGCAAGGTAGCCGGCCGACTCATTCGCCCCCAGGGCCAGACCTCGCCGGCGGGGACCCACCAGGTCGATCTTCATGTTCACCGTCATCGACCAGGCGAGCCCCTGGTTCACGCCGAGCAGCGCATTCGCGGCCACGACCCATCCCCAATCCGGGGCCGCGATGATCAGGATCGGGACCGGGATCCCAACAAGCCACCCGAGAATCAGGACCCGTCGACGCCCGTAGCGGTCTGACAGGGCGCCCGCTAACAGGTTGGCCAGCGCTTTCGCGGCCCCGAACGCGACCAGGAACGAGGTGACGGCCGCCGCCGTGGAGATGGCGAAGGTCTCGGTGGCGAGCAGCGGCAGGACGCTGCGCTCGAGCCCGACGAGGGCACCGACGAATGCGTTGACGGCGACGAGCAGGGAGAACTGTGCCAGGTTGGGCCGGAGACCGAGCCGGACCGCCCGATCCCCGTGCGGGGTCAGCACTCAGGGGGCGTCACCGGCGGGCCCATGGTGAGGACGAGTATGCCCCTGGACGTCGCCGACGCAAAGGCAGCTGTCGCACCAAAGCCAGCTCAGCCCTGGTCGGCTGCCCGAGCCTCCATGGCACCGTGCCAGAGGTCCACGGCCCGCGGCCACCAGCGATCGATGATCGCGGCGTCTCCGTACCACGGTCCGCCGATGTGCCCGTGTCGCACGTCGTGGAAGGTCATCTGCTCGGCGCCCGCCAGGTGCGATGCCCCGACCTGGACGATCCCATCGCCGCCTGCCGCGAGATGCGGTCCCACGATGTCCGTGAAGATCCGCCCGCGGAACCGGTCCCACAGCCAGCGCGCCGGAGCGACGTGGGGCTGGACCAGGTCGGAGCCGACCGTGAGGTACGCCGTCCGGGGCGCGAAGAAGGCTCCGGGTGCCGACTCGTCAAGGGAGCGGGCGAGCTGGATCCCGCGATGCGGCGAGCGGACGCCTGCCGCCCCCAGCCCATGCGGCGTTCCCAGCGTGACCAGCGTCGCCACCGACGAGGCGACGCCGCCACGCCGCCCATCGAAGGGCTCGGGTGATGTCGCGAGCCGTGCCAGCAGCCCGCCTGCGGAGTGCCCCACCACGAGGAGCGGGGCGCCACCGGCCACGCGTCGAGCCTTCAGGATCGCCAGCGCGGTACGTGTGAGCAACGGGCCGAAGCCGACGACCGACGCGATGATCCAGTCAGGCAGGTGGATGGGAGCGACCACCGCGCTCGCCGCGCCACGCTCGATGAGCCGCCGCCGCATCGGCTCGTAGTTCAGTGGCTCCGTCAGGAACCCGCCCACGATGAGCACGGGCGGCGCGGGCCTGACGCCGGGTGGAGCTGGCACCGTAGGCGCGCTGCCCCCGATCGTCCGAGCCGTGGCGTCTAGCCCCAACTCCCTCCGTGGTTGCGCTGCCATCCCTCCGAGCGCCACGTTGCGGAACTGTTCGACGAGCGCGCTCTCGGCTTCGTCCATCCCTCATCGACGTCCGCCACCATCACACCACCCGCACGCGCGATCACATCTCGGACCAGGGCCACTCGGGCTTCCCGGAATCGCCCCGCCAACACGACCGCATCGCCGGGTGGTTGATCGGCACCGCCCAAGGGGGCCAGACCGACATCATCCGGCCCCAGGTCGAGTTCGCGTCGGAGTCGGGTTACCGCGACATCAGCTTCTTCAG
>JACCXQ010000109.1 GCA_013696945.1 Chloroflexota bacterium
GCTCGTGCGTTGCCTCGCCGCGCGCCACGAGCTCCCCTCGGCCGAGCGCGTCGAGCGGATGGCACGGGCGGCCGCGTGACGGCGGATACAGAGGCGGCGTCCGCACAGCGGCATCTCGACGAGACGGATGCCATCCGTCTCGGGACGGAGATCCAGCGCCGCATCGGGGTGAAGACGTCCCGTCGGGAGCCACTGGCGCGCTTCTCCACGATGCGTGTCGGCGGGCAGGCTGACCTCTTCGCCGAGGTGCATAACCTCTTCGAGCTGCGTGCCATCGTCCGTTTCGCCCGGAGCCGTGAGCTGCCGCTCTTCATCCTCGGCCGCGGCTCGAACCTCGTGATCAGCGATCGGGGCGTGGCCGGGTTGGTCGTGCTCGACCGCGCCCAGCAGACGAAGATCGACGGTTCGCTGCTGACCGCCGACGCCGGGTTGCCGATGGCACGGGCCGCGACGCTGGGCCGGGATGCAGGCCTGTCGGGGCTCGAGTTCGGGCTGGCCATCCCGGGGACAGTGGGCGGCGCGGTCTGGGCGAACGCGGGCGCCCACGACTCGGACATCGCATCGTGCCTCCGCTGGGCCGATGTCATCGGCATCGACGGTTCCGAATCCCGGCTCGGCGCCGCAGAGCTCGGCCTCGCGTACCGTGATAGCCGGCTCAAGCACGCGCCCGAGGGCAGGCCGGAGATCGTCACGCAGGCGGCGTTCGAGCTGGAGCCGGCCGACCCGGCCGTGGTCGCCGAGCGGCTGGATGAGATCCGCCGCTGGCGACAGGCCCACCAGCCGCTGGGGCTCCCGTCGGCGGGCAGCTTCTTCCGGAACCCCTCTCCGGACATGTCGGCCGGCCAGCTCATCGACGAGCTCGGACTGAAGGGCCGGCGCATCGGCGGGGCCGTCGTCTCCGAGAAGCATGCGAACTTCATCGTGAACGACCGCGCGGGGATCGCCGCGGACGTCCGTCGCCTTGGCGAGGAGGTGCGCGCCGTCGTCCTGCGGGAGCGCGGCATCGAACTCGAGTTCGAAGTCGTCTTCGCCGGGGACCCAGCCGGGTGGGAGCCTGCCGAGTGACGCCGCGAGACATCTGCGTAGTGCTCGGCGGTCCGTCGGCGGAGCACGACGTCTCGCTCGTCTCGGGCCGAGCGATCGGAGCGGCGCTGGCCGAGCGCGGCCACCGCGTGAGCGGCTGGCTCATCGACCTGGAGGGATGCTGGTGGCATCTTCCGCCCGAGCGGATGGACCCGTCGATCCCGCCGTCTGCGTATGACGATCCGGTCGCGTTGGGAGCTTCCGGCCCGTTCGACCCTGCTTCGGCGCTCGATCGACTCGGCGGCACGGCGGCGCAGCCCGTCGTGTTCATCGCCCTGCATGGGCCGTTCGGGGAGGACGGGACCGTCCAGGCGCTCTGCGAATCGGTCCGGCTGGTGTACACGGGGTCCGGGGTCGCGGCGTCGGCGGTGGGCATGGACAAAGCGCTCTTCAAGCGGCTCGTGGGTGGGCTCGGCATGCCCGTCGTCCCGTGGCTGGAGGTCGGCGCCGCCGAGTACCAGCGGGATCGTGGCGGCGTCCTGGCACGGCTCGAGAGGTTCGCGCATGACCTCCCGGATCGTCGGCTCATCATCAAACCGGCTGGGCTGGGATCCAGCGTCGGCGTCTCGATCGTCCACCGGCCGGACGAGCCGTCCGAACTGGAGTACGCGCTCGCAGAGGCGTTCCGGCATGACGATGCGGCGGTCGTCGAGGCTTACCTCGCGGCGCCGCGCGAGCTCGAGGCGAGCGTGGTCGGCAACGACGCCGCGTCGCTCCAGGTCTTCGGTCCCGGCGAGATCTTCCCGGGCCACGAGTTCTACGACTTCACCGCCAAGTACGAGGCAGGCGTCTCGCGCACGACCGCCACGCCCGAGCTCAGCCCGCGGATGCGCGAACGGATCCGAGGGATGGCTGCGCAGGCGTTCCTGGCCATCGGTGCCGAGGGGTTCGCGCGGGTCGACTTCCTCCTGTCGGGAGAGGACGTCTACATATCCGAGATCAACACCATCCCGGGCTTTACGCCGATCAGCCTGTTCCCGGTCCTCTGCGCGGAAGGTGGCTACGACTTCGGAGCCATCGCGGAGCGGATCGTCGAGCTGGCCCTGGCGCGGCACGCGCATCGTCCGGTGCGCCTGTTGACCAGGGCGGATCTGCCCTGAGCGGGTGGCGCTGCCCGTCCGGCTGCCGCGCAGCCGCCGTCGCGGCCGCAGCATCCATCGGGCGTCGGCGGGCATCTCGCAAACGCGCCTCGTGGCGGCTCTGGCGCTGATGGTCACCGGGGGGTCGCTCTACTGGCTGACCACGGCGGAGGCGTTCGCGCTCGACCCGTCCAGCATCAAGTTGGATGGCCTCAGGTACACCGATGCGGCGGTCGCGCGCGCGGCGCTCGGCCTGGAGGAGGATGCGCGGCCAAACCTGTTCCGGTTGCGCACGAGCCATCTCGAGTCGGCGCTCCTGGCCCTCCCACCGGTGCGCGACGCTCGCGTCGAGGTGGAGCTCCCCGATCGACTTCATGTGTCGGTCGAGGAGCGTGTGCCGATCCTCGTCTGGGCCCACGGCGGTACGGCCCTCCTTGCGGACGTCGAGGGCCGGCTCTTTGCCCCGGCTGGCGCTGACGTGGGGCTGCCGTCGATCTACGATGCGCGGACCAGCACTGCGGTGCCGCAGGTCGGCGACCGGCTCGACGACCTCGACCTCCAGGCCGCGCGGCTCCTGGGCGCGGTCCGGCCAGCCGACCTCGGGAGCAGCGCAGCGTCACTGTCGCTGAGCATCCAGGACGACGAAGGCTGGGTCATGGAGGCACCGACCGGGTGGCGCGCCGTCTTCGGTCACTACACCGTCTCCCTCCGACCGCCCACCTCGATCGAGATGCAGGTCGCGTGCCTGCGCGGGCTGCTCGCGACCGGCGAGGGAGCCGTCGAACAGGTCACGTTGTCGCTCTCGGACGATCGCTGCGGCACGTTCGTGCCCCACGCCACGCCGTCGCCGCCGAGCTCGGAACGCTCCGGGGCCCCGCCTTCGCGGCGACCGTGATGTGTCGAGCAGGCGCGCATCTGCCACGATTGACGGACCACTCCACGATCCGGCGAGCGGTCTGAATGCGAGGAGAGCCCTTGGAGCGAGAAGCGGTGCTGGTGGCCATCGATGTCGGCACCAGCAAGGTCGTGACGCTCATCGGCGAGGTCAGCCGGGATGGCGCGCTCACCATCATCGGCAAGGGCGCGCCGGCAGCGACCGGTCTCAAGAAGGGCGTGGTCATCAACATCGACCAGACCGTCGCCTCGATCCGGAGCGCCATCGAGGGCGCAGAACGCCTTTCCGGCTACAAGTTGGAATCCGCTTTCGTGGGCGTCGGCGGCAGCCACGTCGAGAGCCAGAACTCGCGTGGCGCGGTGGCCGTCAGCGGGCCTCGTCGTGAGGTCAGCCGCGAAGACATCGAGCGCGCCACGGAGGTCGCGCGCGCGGTCACCATCCCTTCCAACCGCGAGGTGCTCCACGTCCTGCCGCGCGGGTTCGTGGTCGATGGCCAGGAGGGCGTCAAGGACCCGCTCGGCATGAGCGCCATCCGACTCGAGGTCGAGACGCACATCGTCCACGCGAGCGCGACCGCGGTACAGAACCTGACCAAGTGCGTGCAGCTGGCGGACGTGCGCATCGACGAGCTGGTGGCGTCGTCGCTCGCGGCCGGTGAGGCCGTGCTCTCGGAGACCGAGCGCGAGCTCGGGGTGGCCGTTGCGGACCTCGGTGCGGGCACGACCGACATGGCGCTCTTCATGGACGGTTCGCCCCTGCACACGGCAGTCCTGCCGATCGGCGGCAACAACGTCACCAACGACGTGGCCATCGGGCTGAAGACGAACCTCATCGCGGCCGAGGAGATGAAGATCCGGTACGGCACCGCGGACCCGTCGACCGTCGGCGACGATGAGGTCGTGACGGTCGAGGTGATCGGTGAAGGGGAGGGCCGGACGGCACCGCGCTCGGAGCTCGCGTCGATCATCGAGGCGCGCATGCGCGAGCTGTTCGAGAAGATCGGCGAGGAGATCGACCGTGCCGGCCACGCCGGACGCCTTCCGGCGGGACTGGTCCTGACGGGCGGCGCATCCCAGCTCTCCGGCGCGGCGGTACTGGGCCGCGAGGTCCTCCAGATGCCCGTCCGCGTGGCGGCCCCCACCGGAGTCGGGGGGCTCACGGACAACCTGTTGACCCCGGCCTTCAGCTCCTCGATCGGACTCCTCCTGTGGGGTGCTCGGGCGGTCACGGAGAATGAGCCGGGCCGCTACGAGTCGGCTCCCGCCGGCGGCTCGCTGGGCAAGCTGCGCGACTGGCTGCGGGGACTCTTTCCCTGAGCGTGGACGGTGGATAACCCCGTCGACATGTCCACGGTCGGTCCACATGCCCGGTCGACTCGGCGTCCGATCGGCCAAGAAACGAACCCCTTTCGCCGGACTTCGGAGGGCCGCTCCGACGGCTTCGCGTCTATACTCCGAGGCACGACCGGACCGGCCCGCGGCCTCCCGCCCAGTGCCCTTGCCGCGTCGGTCGCTGACACGAAACTGCGCCGCCATGAGACGTTTGGAGGAAGTCGATGCCGTTGCGCTCCGACTCGGAGAACTTCGCGCTCATCCGGGTCATCGGCATCGGTGGCGGCGGGAGCAATGCCGTCAATCGGATGATCCGCGCCGAGCTGATGGGCGTCGAGTTCATCGCCGTGAACACCGATGCGCAGGCGCTCCTCCAGTCGGACGCGCCGCACAAGATCCGCATCGGGGACAAGATCACGCGCGGGCTCGGCGCCGGCGGCGACCCGACCATCGGGCAGCGTGCCGCGGAGGAGGACTCGGAGAAGATCTACGAGGCCCTCAAGGACTCGGACATGGTCTTCATCACGGCCGGGATGGGCGGCGGGACGGGTTCCGGTGCCGCGCCGGTCATCGCCGAGATCGCGCGTGACCTCGGCGCACTGACCATCGGCGTGGTCACCAAGCCGTTCGGCTTCGAGGGGGCACGCCGCCGGCTGAACGCCGAGAAGTCCTCGGAGGCGCTGAAGGACAAGGTCGACACGCTCATCACGATCCCCAACGACCGCCTGAAGGACGTCGTGGCCAAGGACACGTCGATCGTCGACGCGTTCCGGGTCGTGGATGACGTCCTTCGCCAGGGCGTCCAGGGCATCAGCGACCTGATCACCGTGCCCGGCCTGATCAACCTCGACTTCGCCGACGTCCGCACGATCATGAAGGACGCCGGTTCGGCGCTCATGGGCATCGGCCGTGGGAGCGGGGAGAACCGGGCCGCCGATGCGGCGCGGATGGCGACCGCCAGCCCGCTGCTCGAGATCAACATCGCCGGCGCCCAGGGCGTGCTGTTCAACGTGACGGGTGGCCCGGGTCTGGGCCTCTTCGAGGTCGACGAGGCAGCGCAGATCATCAAGGAGACGGCCGACCCGGAGGCGAACATCATCTTCGGCACGGTCATCGACGAGCGCATGGGCGACGAGGTGATGATCACCGTCATCGCCACCGGGTTCGACTCATCGCGCAAGCGGGACATCCTCCGATCCGGCGCCGTTTCGGCCCCGACGGAGATCACCTCGCTGCGCGTCGGCCGTGACGACCGCGACTTCATGCGCGAGCTCGAGGAGCAGCGTGCCGCCGCTGCGGCGCCCCATCCGGCCGAAGGGGCGCCCTCGCAGGACGATGGCTTCGCCATCCCGCCTGCCGCCACGAACGTGACCGTCCCTGCCGCCCGAAGCGCAATGCCAGCCCTCGGCGGGCAGAGCGTCGAGAGTGGCCGCCGGCACGTGCCCGAGGTCGAGGACCTCGACATCCCCGCGTTCCTCCGCCGCGGCCGCTGACTTCTGACGCCACCGCGGTCGCCGCGGCGCGCGTCCGCGATCGCATCGAGGCGGCCTGTCTGCGGGTCGGGCGTAGCCCATCGGACGTCTCGCTCGTCGCCGTCTCCAAGGGCGTGCCGGCGGAGCGAGTCGCGGCCCTTGTCACCACCGGCGGCGTGGACGCGATCGGGGAGAACCGCGTCCAGGAAGCCGCGGCCAAGATACCGCTCGTGCCGGACATCCCCTGGCACCTCGTGGGTCACCTCCAGGCGAACAAGGCCGGGCGGGCGCTCGAGCTCTTCACGGTGATCCAGTCGGTCGACTCTCTCGCGCTGGCCCAACGTCTCGACCGCCTGCTCGCCGACTCGGGCGGTGAGGCGGGTGAAGGCAGCGGCTCGCTTGCGCTCTTCCCGGTCCTCCTTCAGGTCAACGTCGACGCGGATCCGGGCAAGGCGGGCTTCGCTCCGGGCGGGATCGGCCGTGATCTGGACGCGCTCGCGTCCCTGCCGCATCTCGAGCTGCAGGGGCTCATGACCGTCGGCCGGCTCGTGGGCGACCCGGAAGCGGCTCGGCCGACATTCGTGGCGCTGCGCGGCCTGTCGGAGGCGCTGCGCGCGCGATCGTCGCGGCTGGGCGCTGAGCTCTCGATGGGCATGAGCGACGACTTCGAAGTGGCGATCGAGGAGGGGGCGACGATCGTTCGCGTCGGCCGAGCCATCTTCGGGGAGCGGCCTCCCGGCTGAGCGCCGATACACTCGGACCGATGGGCAACTTCGTCGTCATATTCATCCGCTTCCTCGTCCTGGCGCTCTGGCTCGTCGTGCTCGGCCGCGTGCTGATGAGTTGGATCGATCCACGCTTCAGCGGGCCGGTCGGGCGGTTCCTCTTCCAGACGACGGAGCCGATCCTGGCCCCCATCCGCCGCGTCCTCCCGCAAACGGGCTTCATCGACCTCTCGCCGCTCGTCCTGTTCCTGATCCTCGGCGTGCTCCTCCGCGTCGTCGGCATCTAGGCGAGGCGCGCAGGTGCCGGGGCCGGTCGACAGCGTGTTCACGGTGCTCGGGCTCCCCGGAGGGCGCGTGGCGGTCGTGGGCGGCATCTACCGGGACCGCTTCGGCGACGACACACGCAGCGATCCGTTCGTGGCGGCCCTGCGGCGCGATGGTCGGTTCTGGCAGCGCTTCGGGAGCGGCGGAGTGGTGCGCGACGACTTCGGCGGCCGATCCGTCGGCGCAAGCGATGCGGCCGTCGTGGACCGCAAGCTCATCGTCGTCGGTGGCCGGGACGCCGACATGTTCGCCGCGCGCTACTTCCTCAAGTAAGGCGCCCTTGCGTTGACGCTCCTGCCGAGCGCGGCCGATAATGCCCGGAGCCCGGATTGCCGGGCACCTCCTGCGGGCGATTGGCTCAGTCGGTTAGAGCGCACGGTTCACATCCGTGAGGTCACTGGTTCGAATCCAGTATCGCCCACCACCCCCCGCCTATCCACGGGCGAGCTGGCCTCGGCCGATCCCGTCGTTTGAGCGTCTGATGGTTCGTTACGCGGCCGGAAATGATGTCGCACGAGCTGCCGCCAGCGGCGCTTAGCCGAAATCAGCTAACGAATCGGTTGATTTGCCGGCTCACAGCAGTGGACGAGGCATAGGACCGTTTTGGCGCTCGCTCCGAGTTCATCTGACGGGAACGAGCGCGAGATAGGGG
>JACCXQ010000122.1 GCA_013696945.1 Chloroflexota bacterium
TCGACACGGGTATCCGGCGGCTGCCGGCCGGCACCGAGAACGAGCTCCAGCTGGGCGGCGGATACAACTGCGTCCCGGACGGTCGCGGAGGAACGGTCGACGCCACGGCATGGGCGGATGCCGACCCGCAGGGCCACGGCACCCATGTCGCGGGCATCGTCGGCGCGATCGATGACGCAGACGGCGTCGTGGGTGTCGCCCCGGGCGCTCGTCTCTGGTCGGTGCGGGTCTTCGACGCGCAGCGGCGCGGCAGGAGTCATGGATCCTGTGCGCCATCGACTGGGTCACCGCGACCCGCTCCGCCTCGCCACCGGCGGACGGCCCGGAGCCCATCGACGTCGTCAACATGAGCCTGCGCGGGAGTGGCTCCGACCGCCCGTGCAGCATCGACCCCACCGCGCCGAGCACGGACCCCGAGCACGATGCGATCTGCCGTTCGGTGGCGGCCGGGATCACGTACGTCGTCGCGGCCGGCAACGACTCGACCGATGCGAGCCGCTTCGTCCCGGCGGCGTACGAGGAGGTCATCACGGTCTCGGCTCTGGCCGATACCGACGGGCGCCGCGGCGGTTCGGGCCCGTTGACGTGCCTGACATCGGCCGGGCGTGAGATCGACGACATCTTCGCGAAGTCCAGCAACCGCGGGCCTGACATCGACCTCATCGCGCCGGGTGCATGCATCCTGTCGCTGGCACGCGATCCGGCCGTGGCCGGGCCTGCCGGAGCGCCTCCTGGCACGAAGGTGATGAGCGGCACTTCGATGTCCGCGCCGACCGTGGCCGGGGCCGCGGCACGCTACCTCGCGACCTACCCGGGAACGAGCCCGGCAGGGGTCCGCACCGCGCTCCGCGCCGCCGCGACGCTCGACTGGGCAGCGTCGACCGATCCCGACGGGGACCCCGACCGCTTGCTCGACGTCGCCGGGGTCGACGGCCCAGTGGCGCTGGCACTCTGGTCGTCGCCGACCGAGCTCGCCTTCGGCAGCGGCGCGGCGGACGCCGCGGTGGCCGTCCACCTCACGAGGAGCGGCGGCTTCGACGGCACTGTGACGCTGACGGTCGAGGCACCCTCAGCGATCGGGGCGACGCTCGATGACTGGACGCTGTCCGGGCTCGGCGGCGTCACGTCGACGCTTCATCTCTCCGTGGCTGCCGGCGCCGCGACCGGCGATCACGAGGTTCGCATCGATGCCGCCACGTCGACGGGTCTGACCGCAAGAACGACGCTCATCGTCCGCGTCGACCACGCTCCGCCGGTGCTCGTCGGTCCGCGACGGACGACCGCACAAGCGTGGCGAGCTACACGCTGCGACAGTCCGTCGATGGCGGTCCGTGGCTCGGGGTCACACTCCCCGACGGGCTCGCCACGTCCGTGACGCGCACCGCGGAGCTCGGTCGCGACTACCGGTTCAGGGTGGCGGCCGACGATGGTGCGGGAAACGCCGCGCAGTCGACGACCGATCCCCTTCGCGCGCGACGGCGGGAGTCGACTTCATCGCTGATCCAGACCAGCGCGGGATGGAAGACGGTGGCCGTCTCCGAAGCCTCGGGAGGCAGCCTGCTCCGCTCCAAGCTGCCAGGCGCGGCCGCGAGCATCACGTTCACCGGGCGGAGCGTCGCATGGGTGGCCGGTGTCGGGCCGGGCGCGGGCCGCGCGCGGATGATGGTGGACGAGGTGGACGCCGGCGTCGTCGATCTCGGCGCTCCGGCCGGCGGGTCGCGGCGCCTCGTCTTCGTCCGATCCTGGGAGACAGACGCGCGACACCGGATCGAGATCGTGGTCCTCGACGGGTCGGTCCGCCGGCCGGTGACCATCGACGCGTTCGTGGTGCTTCGGGGCGTCGCCGGGAGCTAGCCCTCGCAGCCGGGCTCCGGATCGAGCTGGTCACCCAGCACCCCGAAGCGGGCCTTCGCCGACAGCACGTGCCGCGCCGCCTCGACGACGCGGTCTCGGCTCAATGCGCCGCTGCCCAGCGCCTGGATCAGCGCATCACGCATCAGGACCTGGCGGTCCAGGTCGCCGCCGATGATGAGCATGTCGACGCCCGCACCGATGGCCATGATCGCGGCCTCGCCCGGTTCGAACCCATCGGTGATGGCCGCCATCGCGGCGGTGTCGTCCGAGATGACGAGCCCTTCATACCCCAGCTGATCGCGCAGGATGCCGGTGAGGATGGGCTGCGACAGAGTGGCCGGGAGCCCGCTCGGATCGATGCGTGGCAGCGCGATGTGGGCGGTCATGATCGCAGCGATCCGCGTCTCGGGCGCGATGGCACGCTTGAACGGGACCAGCTCCACGTCGTTCAGCCGGCCACGGCCGAAGTCCAGCACCGGCAGGCCCAGGTGCGAGTCGACGCTCGTGTCGCCGTGGCCGGGGAAGTGCTTCCCGACGGCCAGGATCCCGCCCGCCTGAAGGCCGCGCACGTACGCCGATCCCAGCCGCGCGACCAAGCGTGGATCGGATCCATAGGATCGGTCCCCGATGACGGGGTTGTCCGGGTTCGTGTTGACGTCGAGGACCGGAGCGAGGTTCGCGTCGAAGCCCATCTCGCGCAGCTGCCTGGCGTGGGTCGCGCCACGCTCGCAGGCGTTCCCTTCCGTGGCGCCGTTCGAGGCGAACTCGAGATTCGACCCGACGTTCGTCACGTCCTCGATGCGCTGCACGGCGCCGCCCTCGTGATCGATCGCCTTGAGCAAGGGGATGATCCCGGCCGCATCGGCGAGACCCTCGAGTCCCAGGTTGATGGCGGTCGCACGCTCGGCTCGGCTGGCATTGGCGATGAAGACGACGCCTCCCGGCCTGAGCCGATCGATCGCCTGCTGAGCCCCCTCCGCGCTCGTGCCGGACCAGCCGACGAGGAGCAACTGTCCGACAAGCTCCTCATCCGTGTCGAGCGCTGCCAGCGCGTCCTCGACTCGGTGGTCAGCGGTGGGCTCGGGTGACGGCGTCGCGGCGAGTCCATCGGAACCTGTCGGCGAGGCCGCTGGGGACCCGTCGGACGGGGTCGGTCCGGTCGCGAGCGGGCCGGCGCTCGGGCTTCCCGGCGCGCCGCTCGGTGCCTGGGTCGGGGGCGCCTGCGCTCCGCAACCGAGCAGGGTCAACGAGAGCCCGAACACGACGAGGAAGCGCGCGCGGCGGGCGTGGATGAGCATGTCGGTCACGGCGCCGAGACGATAGCGGCTCGTGGCGGGAGAGGTGTCGAGGACGCCTGGCAGGTCCGTCCCACCCATCCGGAGCGGTCGTGTAGCATCCCCTATCGTGCTGTCCCGCCCGGAGATCGCGACGCTCCCGCCGGCGCCTCTCCGCCTTCCGGCACAGCTCGAGGGCCTGCGCCGGCTCGCGTACAACCTCTATTGGACCTGGCACCCCGAGCTGCGGACGCTGTTCATGCGCATCGACAAGCCGTCGTGGCAGCGCAACCGCAACCCCATCCCGCTCCTCCAGGTCCAGCGAGACTGGTCGGAGCTGCTCGATGACGCGGACTTCATGGTCGAGTACCGCACCCAGCTGGATCGCTTCGATGCCTACGTCGCGGGTGGCCATGACCAATGGTTCGAACGCCATCACGGCGGGGAGCTGAACGGCCCGATCGCCTACTTCTGCGCCGAGTTCGGCCTCCACGAGTCGCTGGGCATCTACTCCGGTGGACTCGGCGTCCTGGCCGGCGATCACTGCAAGGCAGCCTCGGACATGGCGCTGCCATTCGTCGCTGTGGGGCTCTTCTATCGTCGCGGCTACTTCCGCCAGACCATCGACGCCGACGGGCACCAGGAGCACGCCTACCCCGACTTCGACCCCAGCCGGCTGCCGCTCGAGCGGGTCGCGGATGAGGACGGCGGGCCGCTTCTCGTGCCGGTCGAGCTGCCCGGCCGGACGGTCCAGGTCGGCGTCTGGCTTGCGCGCGTCGGCCGGGTCCCGCTCCTCCTGCTCGACACGGACCTGCCCGACAACGAGGACGAGGATCGGCCCATCACGCACATCCTCTACGTCCGCGGCCGCGAGATGCGACTCCACCAGGAGCTGGTCCTCGGCGTCGGCGGCGTCCGTGCCCTGCGAGCGATCGGCGTGCAGCCGGGAGCGTGGCACCTCAACGAGGGCCACTCGGCGCTGATGCTCGTGGAGCAGGCGCGCGAGCTCGTGGCGGAAGGCGTGCCGCTCGAGGAAGCGCTGGAACGTGTCCGGAGCGGCGCCGTATTCACCATCCACACGCCGGTCTCGGCGGGCAACGAGCGATTCGACACGGACCTCGTGCGCCGCATCGTCGGTCCGATGGCCGAGCCCGTGAGGCTCGACCTCGACCGCATCCTGGAGCTCGGGCGAGGCTCGGACGGCGATACGACGCAGTTCGACCTGACGGCGTTCTCGCTTCGCCTGACGTCCCGCGCCAATGGGGTCAGCGAGCTCCACGCGACGACCGCCGATGCGACCTGGGGATCCGTGCCGCCGACGCCGATCCGCGCCATCACGAACGGGGTCCACCCGCCGACATGGATCGGCCGGCCCATGCTCGAGCTGATGAAGGAGCTCGGCGCCGACTTCGAGCGCCTCGAGGCAGAGCGCCGTCGCGACCGATTCTGGGAGCGGCTCGACAAGATCCCCGATGCTCGGCTCTGGGAGGCGCATCAGCGCCAGAAGCGCGAGCTGGCGTGGTTCGCGCGCAACAGGCTCCGCGCGCAGTTCGCTCGTCACGGCGAGCCACCGACGGTCCTGGCCGGGTTGGAAAGGTCACTCGAGCCCGACACGCTGACGATCGGATTCGCACGTCGGTTCGCCACCTACAAGCGCGCGGCGCTCCTGTTCGCCGACGAGGAGCGGCTCGCGAAGCTCCTGCACGACCCTGATCGCCCGGTGCAGATCGTCTTCGCCGGCAAGGCGCACCCCGCCGACCGCCCCGGCCAGCGCGTCATCCAGGACATCTTCTCCAAGAGCCGCTCGCCGAGCCTCGCCGGGCGCGTCTTCATCCTCGAGGATTACGACATCCGGGTCGCCCGCTACCTGGTCCAGGGCGCCGATGTGTGGCTCAACAACCCGCGCCGGCCGCTGGAGGCGTCAGGTACGAGCGGCATGAAGGCGGCCATGAACGGCCTCATCAACTGCTCCGTCCTCGATGGCTGGTGGGACGAGGGGTATACCGGCGATAACGGGTGGGCGATCGGCGGGCGCGAGACGCTGGTCGACGAAGGCGCCCAGGACTGGGCCGACGCGCAGGACCTCTACGGGCTGCTCGAGCAGACGATCATCCCCACCTACTACGACCGTGGGCCGAATCGCCTGCCCAAGGCGTGGCTGGCGCTGATGCGCAGGTCGATCGCCTCGACGATCTGGCGTTTCTCCACGAGCAGGATGCTCGAGCAGTACAGCGAGCAGCTCTACCTGCCAGCGGCGCAGCAGGAGCGCGCCGAGCTAAGGGCCACGGTCGCCGCACTCGCCGACTGAGCGGCGAGCCACCCGACGGAAGGGACCGACCGATGACCCCGCGCGTCTCACTCGCCCTCGTCCTCCACAACCACCAGCCCGTCGGCAACTTCGGATGGGTGTTCGAGGAGGTCTGGGAGAAGGCGTACCTGCCGATGATCGCGGCCCTCGAGCGTCATCCCTCTGTCCGGGTCGGGCTCCACTACACCGGCCCGCTCCTCGACTGGCTGACCGCCGAGAAGCCGGACACTATCGAGCGGATCGCCGCGCTCGCGTCGCGCAAGCAGGTCGAGCTCCTGGGCGGCGGCTGGTACGAACCGATCCTCGCGGCTCTCACCGTCGCGGATCGCCACGGCCAGCTCGTTCGCATGGCTGACGAGATCGAACGCCGGTTCGGACAGAGGCCTCGTGGCGCGTGGCTCGCAGAACGTGTCTGGGAACCCTCGCTCGCCTTCGATCTGGCCCAGGCCGGGTACGAGTACACGATCGTCGATGACAATCACCTGCGGAACGCAGCCATCCCCGACGAGCGGATGTGGGGCACGTACATCGTCGACGACCAGGGCAGGAAGCTGACCGTGTTCGCCACGGAGCAGGGTCTTCGATACACCATCCCGTGGCGCCCCGTGCCGGAGACCATCGAGCACCTGCAGCGGCACGTGACCGAGGACGGGCGGCTGCTCGGCACTATGGGCGATGACGGCGAGAAGTTCGGCGCGTGGCCCGAGACGTTCGAGCACTGCTGGGGCCGCATGGGCTGGGTCGAGACCTTCTTCGAGGCGCTCGAGCGTGAGTCGGGATGGCTGCGCACCGTCCAGCCTGCCACGTGGCTCGACAGCGAGCCGCCGCTCGGTCGGGTTGCGATCCCCACGAGCTCATACGTCGAGATGACCGAATGGGCGCTGCCGCCCGACGACGCACTCGTCTTCCACCGCGTGCTTGCCGAGGCCAGGGAGCGGCACGACCCGTCGGCGGCATACCTGCGCGGCGGGACGTGGCGGGCGTTCCAGTCGCGCTACCGGGAGATCAACGACCTCCACAAGCAGATGCTCCGCGTGTCGGCCAAGGTGCGCACGATGCCGCCCGGTGAGCAGCGCGAGCGCGCGCTCGACCACCTGTACCGCGGGCAGTCGAACGATGTCTACTGGCACGGCCTTTTCGGTGGCGTCTACCTGGCCGACCTGCGCGTGGCGGCGCTGGCTGAGCTCATCGCGGCCGAGGACCTCGCTGACGGCGGACGCATCCCGACCGAGCTCGCCGACCACGACCTCGACGGGCTCGACGAGGTGCTCCTGGGCGGACCAGGCCAGTCGCTGTTGGTGGACCTCGCGGAGGGAGCTGGCGTGGGTGCCTGGGACCTGCTTGCGACGCGGGTGCCACTCATGTCGGTCATGCGGCGCCGGCCCGAAGCCACACACGTGCAGCTGACCGCCGCGGCCGGCGCTACGACGATCGCGACCGCGCCGGCGGCGCCCGCGTCGATGCCGGGCGATCCGGTCGGGCCGACGAGTCCGCATGCTGCTCTGGTCGTCAAGGAATCTGGGCTGGAGCGGCTGCTGACCTATGACCGGCACGAGCGCCGGGGTGGTCTCGTACGCCTGCTCGGCACTGGCGAGTCGGAGGCGATGGGTCCCGAGGAGCTCGCGCTGGATCGCTTCGTCGAGTGCGCCGATACGGTCGACGCGCCGTTCGATGTCGTGGAGCTGAGCGATGATCGACTCGTCGCGCGGCGCCATGCGACACTCGTCACGGCTGGCGAGCGAGTCCCCGTCACCATCACGAAGGGCCTGCTGCTGGGCGGGGAGAGGCTGACCCCATCGCTCGAGGCCTGGGTAGAGATCCATGCACCGGAGGCGCCGCCGACCCGCGTCGAGCTGGACATCGAGTGGCCCTTCAACATGCTCGGTGGCGGGGGCAACCCGCAGGCCTGGTACTCCGTGCCGGTGGCGCCCGGAGGTCCGGAGGGGAGATCGCAACACGACGGTCGGGGCGACGCGCGTGGGGTCGAGAGATCGCGGTTCGGCAACGATCACCTCGGCGTCGAGGTGACGGCAAGCCTGACGCCCGCAGGTCGCGTGACCTGGTATCCCATCGAGACCGTCTCCAGCTCGGAAGGCGGCTTCGAGCGCATCTACCAGGGCAGCAGCCTGCACCTGCGCTGGCCGGTCACGTTGGGCGAGGGGGTGGCGCGCGTGGCCGTGTGCTTCGAGATCCACCAGACCCACGATCGGGGAGCCATCGCGGGCTGAGGCCGCTCAACGTGGGGACGCGAGCCATCGTCCCCACCGGAACGCCGGCTGGAAGCCGAGCGCCTCGTACAACCCCAGTGCTGCATCATTCCCGTCCTCCACGGAGAGCCACGCCAGCGGGCGGCCGCTGGCGAGCCCGGCGCGCATCGCGACTGCCGTGATGAAGCCACCCAGCCCTTCCCGTCGGCGATCGACTACGACGCCGATCCCGTAGAGGCCCGCCAGCCCCTCCAGCAGCGACAGCCGACAGACGGCGACGGGCTCGCCGCGGGAGCGGACGAGGTACGCGCGCAACGTGCCCGCGGCGAGGCTCGCGACAAGGCCGGCGGTGCGGCCTGCGGCGGTGGACGCCGGCAGTCCGAAGATGCGACGCTCCAACGATTCGTGTTCGGCCGCCGAGCGCGTGGTGACCGCCTCGAGGCGCAGCATCGGGTCTAGATGGGGGACGACGACGGGACGGCGCGTCCAGAGGACCGTCTCGCGCCCCGACTCGCTCCAACCCAGTGAAGCGAGCAGCTCCGTGAGGCCACGCGGTGCGATGTCGTCGGCGACGAGGAGCGAGGGCCACGAGCCATCTGCCCGCACGCGCGCCTCGAACAGGGCCACGCGCGCCTCCGAGACTTCGGGCCACCGGACCGCGGCGCCATAGTCGAGGCCCGGAACGCTCATCTCGCCGCGAACGAGGAGCATCTCCAGCTCCGCGTCGCCCGTGACGCGCGCCCCGGAGTGGAGCGGAAGGCTGGCCAGGTGCCGCTCCATCGCGCGGCGCTCCTCGGCGCTCGGCGGGTCGTAAGTGGGTTCGACTCGACCCCGGGCGGTCTTCGGACGGCGAGTCGGGGTCCGAGGACGCAGCTCCGCGTCGGGCGGCGGGCCGTCAGCGGTCACGCACGGATGCTAGCAGCGGCCGCGTATGATGAGCCCATGATCCGACGACTGGTCGACCGCATCTTCGGTCCCAGCGGCGCCGACGGTGACGAACGACTGGCAGAGGTGGCACTCCAACAGGAGCAGGCTCGTCGCCTCCGGCGGAAGGAAGCCGACGCACAGATGGTCCACCAGGACCTGACGAATGTCGGCGGGAAGGGCATCCCGCGCTTCGGCCGCTGAGACTCGTTCAGGCCGCCGGCCGATCCTCGAAACGGTAGCCGAACCGTTCGATCCAGCCTCCGTACACCGCCTCGACGATGCGGCGCGCCCCGGGGGTATAGAAGGTCGCGTAATGGCGACCGTGGCGTCCGACGGTCGTGTTGACGACCGCGATCTCGACGCGCTCCTTCACGCCGACCCGCGCCATGAGCGCGTCGAAGTCAGCCTGGAGCCGCTCGAACCGGATCACGTTGTCGGCGCCTGCGGCGAAGTCCGGCGGCTCGACGTAGCGCTGACCTCGCAGCCTGTGGCGCGATCCCCCGCCGAATCGCCACTCGAGCCACGGCTCGAACTCCGTCGGCGGCGGGCCGCGCCGTGCGGCCTGGACCGGCGGGGGCTCGTCCGTGCCCTTCCGGCGCCGGCGAGGATCCTCGGTCCCGGTCGTCCGGACGAACTCCGTTGTCACCATGTCGAACGGGTTCCGCACCCCGGCCGCGACGATGAGCGATTCGCGCTGCTTCACGGTCACCAGACCGGCGTCCATGAGCTGCTGGAGCGTGGCGTGCTTGCGGGGTGCGATGAGCCGACCCCTGGCGTCATGGACATGCTGCTCCGGCACCCGGACGCCAGCGAACCGGTTGCGCAGGACGTTGCCGATGGCCGTGCAGCCGGTATGCGGCGTCTGGATGAAGAGCAGCTTCAGGTCGCCGCAGAGGATGGCCACGACTTCAGGCGCCGTCGGCGAGGATCCGCGCGACCCACTTGATGGCCGGCGATCCGTGGCTGATGACGGACTCGAGGTGCTTCCGATAGTCGAAGCCGGGCGTCTCGCCCAAGCCGCCGACGATGCGTTGGCTCGGGACCACGTCCGCCCCCGCGCCCGCAGCCGTCGCTGCGCGATGGCGGGCGGCGACCTCCATGTCCCACATCTCGAGCGAGCCAAGGTAGTAGGTGCACAGCTGGGTCGACGTCAGCCGTGCGCGGAGCCACTTCGCGCGGGCCTCATCGGGCTCCTGGAACCCGCCCTTGACCATCAGGTCCATGGCCGCCTGCTCATCCATCGACCCGGCATGGATCTCGACATCCATGATCGCGTTGGTGACCGCCCGAAGGTAGAACTTCCAGTGGGTCAGCATCAGGGCCGGATCGTCGGCGTCGTAGCCCAGGTCCATCATCACCTGGGTGACGTAGACCGCCCATCCCTCGGCGAACATGCCGTTCGAGAAGATCGAGCGGACCAGCGACGGCGAGCGGTTCGACCACGCCAGCTGGAGGTAGTGCCCGGGCACGCCTTCGTGGATGCAGAGCAGCCGCAGCATGCGGTCGTTGTCCTCGCGGAGGTACGACTCGACGTCCTCCGGCGCACCACTCTCATCGGGCGGTGTGATCCAGAAGTAGCTGGACTGGCCCCTGTCGAGCGGCCCCGGGGAATCGAGGAAAGCGCGGCCGTAGGCGCGCATGAAGACCGGCGTCCACGTGATCCGGAGCGGCTCGTCGGGCAGGCCTATAAGGCTCCGCCCACGACAGAAGTCCTCGATGCGCGCGACCTCCGCCTGGCACCATTCGAGGAGCTCGTGCGGTTGACGATGCTCCTGGGCGATGGCGTCGAGGACGCCGCGGACGATCGCGCTGTCCACGTCCTGGTCTGTCTCGGCCGCGCCACCCCTGTCGGGCATCGGCCGATCCGGCACGAGTGACGGCCAGAGCTCGCGCGAGAGCCGGACCATCTCGGCACGTACCTCGCGATACTCATGCCAGGCGCGCTCACGGAGCTCCTCGTGCCCCAGGTCGCTCGAGAGCGTATGGCGCAGCTTCTGGCCGAAGAGCTCCGGTCCCAGCCGGCCCTCCCCCACCGCACGTTCGCGTATCTCTGAGTCGAGCGCCTCGCGGAACGCAGCCAGCGCCGCCTTCGCGGGGAGAGCGGTCTGCTGGAGCGCCTCGGGGAGTCCCGGCTCCTCGCCCGCCTCCGCGCGCCGTGTCGCCTCCGCCATCCCTTCGTCGATGAGGTCTCCGATGCCGCCGATCTGCGCCGCCGCCGTCTCGGTGTGCAGGAGCGACACGGGCCGACCGGGGAGTCCCACGAGCTCGGCGCGCGCAGCCTCGAGGACATGCGGGATGCCGCGGACCCGGTGAAGGAAGGCGTTGCCGCGGTGCGCCCACGGCCCGTACTCACGGGCGAGCAGCCCGAAGAAGCCGCTGCCCAGGACGTAGACGTAGACCAGCGGATCCCAGCGGGCCTCGCGCAGGATCTCCTCGTCGAAGCGCAGCTGGTCGATCATCTCGAGGACGATGCTCCGGTCGATGCGCTCGCCAGCGGAGAGCTCTCCGTCGGGCAGTGACTCGAACGTTCCCTGGTGTCGCCGCAGGATCTCGATCCGCCGACGGCGACCCTCGTCGGTCATGTCACCCCACCGGTCGTCGACGAGGTGGTAGCCGGTCGCGGTCGCCCACACGGGGAACGCCTCGAAGTAGTCGCCGAGCAGGGCATGAAGGGCATGCTCGAAGCGGGTCCGGGCCGTGGGGCGGGTGTCGTCCACGAGCGGGACGAAGGTCTCAGCGGTCATGGGGGCTCCGGATTGCTGGGACGTGCGGCTGGGCAGGCGATGATGCTACCCGCGTCGGCGAGCCGCTGTCCGCCGCTACGATGTCGCGACTTTGCTACGACCACGCCGCCGTCACGGAGACCGCCATGATCGACTTCCTCGCCCGGCTCGCGATCAACGCGATCGCCCTGATCGTGGCCGTGATGATCGTGCCGCGCATCCGGTTCGACTACGGCGACGAGTGGTGGCGGCTTATCGCGGTGGCCGCGATCTTCGGCGTCATCAATGCCTACATCCGGCCGATCGTGCGGGCCCTGAGCCTCCCCCTCACGTTGCTCACGCTGGGCCTGGTCGGCCTGGCGATCAATACTGCGATGCTGCTCCTGCTCGCCTTCGTCAGCGGCCAGCTGGAGCTGGGGCTGCGCATCTCGGGCTGGCCGCCGGGACCCTTCGGGATCGAGGTCGTGCTCTTCGCATTCCTCGCCGCCATCGTCATCTCGATCGTCTCGACGGCGCTTGGCCTGTCCCGGCGGCTCGTGCCAAGGGTCTGAACGGCGACGCAGATGCTCGTCCTGCAAGAGCCGTTGCGAGAGGCCGCGCGGCGGTTCGGGACGCCGCTCTACCTCTACGACCTGCCCACGCTACGCCTCGACGCGGCCGCCCTCGTCGAGGCATTCCCCGATCCGTGGCTCCGGCTCTACGCACTCAAGGCCAATGGCCTCCCGGCGCTCATCCGGGAGCTGCCGCGGCTCGGCTTCGGCGCCAGTACCGTCTCGGGCGGTGAGCTTTCGCAGGCAGCGCGCGCCGGGTTCCGCGTCGCCCACACCGCGCTGGAGGGGATCGGCAAGTCCTCCGCGGACCTGCGGCGCGCCGTGGCACTCGCTTCCGCGGGTGACGCGCTCCTCTGGGTCAGCATCGAATCGGCCGACGAGGCCGGCGAGCTCGCGCGTCTCGCCGCGCGACGCAGCGTGCGCATCGACACCCTGGTGCGCATCAACCCGGCGGTCCGACCGGAGACCCACCGCGGCCTCGCCGTGGGAGCCGCGGAGTCGAAGTTCGGCGTGCTCCCTGAAGAGCTGGGCGACGTCGTCGACGCGGGAGGCGGACCGGAGGGCCCACTGCGCTGGCGCGGCATCCATGTTCACGTCGGGTCCCAGCTGGGAGCGGTCGACGCGTGGCGGTCGGCGATGCGCGTAGGCCTCCGGGTGCTCAACCTCCAGCGGGGCGTGCTGCCGGACGCGGACACGCTCGACATGGGCTCCGGTTTCCCGGTGGCCCACGATCCGGACGCGCCGGCGTCCGTCCCCGCGCTATCCCGATTCGCCGCCGCCGCGGCCGAGGAGCTGAGCGCCCTGCCCGCCGACGCTCGTCCGGGGCGCCTGGCGGTCGAGCCCGGTCGCTCCGTCGTGGCGCGTGCGGGTTGGCTCGTCGCCACGGTGCTGCATGCGCGCGTCCGCGAGCGACCGCTCGTCGTGCTCGACGCGGGCATGACCGAGCTGCTCCGCCCGGCCCTCTACGGGGCGGAGCATCCGCTCGTCGCGCTGACATCCCGCGGCCGGCCGGTGGATCCGTCGTCGGAGGTAGCGTCCGCGATAGTGCGCGTCGATGGCCCGATC
>JACCXQ010000127.1 GCA_013696945.1 Chloroflexota bacterium
TCGACCGACCTGCAGGCCAAGAGCCGGATCTACTCGCGCGACCTCCCGGGTGAGCTCCTCGACGAGGTCTTCGCCATGTTCCTCGACGGGCTCGAGCCGCTCAGGGAAGGCGGGCAGCTCGGGTCGATCCTCCTCCAGTACCCACGCTGGTTCTTTCCCATCTCGAAGAGCCGCGATGAGATCCTCGAGACGCGCGATCGCCTCGAAGGCGTCGACGTGGCGATCGAGCTCCGCAACGCGTCCTGGTTCAACGAGAAGAACGTCGAGCGCACGCTCCGATTCCTCGACGACAACCGGCTGCCCTTCGTGATGGTCGACGGCCCGCAGGGCTTCAAGAGCAGCGTCCCGCCGATCACCGCCGTCACCTCCCCCGACCTGGCGCTCATCCGATTCCACGGCCGGCGCACCGAGACCTGGGAGGCGAGGGGCATCCCGACCGTCGAGCGATTCCGCTACCTCTACGACCGCATTGAGCTAGAGGAGTGGGCCCCGCGCATCCGGGAGGCCGCCGGGCAGGCGAAACAGACCCACGTCCTCATGAACAACTGCTACGCCAACTACGGCGCGACCAACGCCCGCGAGATCGCCAAGCTCCTCGAGGACCTCAAACCCGGCACGCCAGCCGACTGATGGGCCGCTCCGACGCGCCCGGCTGACGGATCAGCGCTTGGCCTTGCCCTCGAAGTCGCGCGACCGCAGCGTGTACGAGCTGCGGAAGTGCATCTCCTTCACGGCCATCGCCGCGAGAGGCGCTGCCACCTGGCGCTCCTCGAGCTCGAGCTCTCGGAGGACCCCGAGCATCACCGGGTCCGACGAGGCATAGGTCCGGATGCGATCGGCGACGCCGCGAAGCTCGCGACGCGCATCGTCGAACCGGCCGCGCTGGTTGAGCTGCGCAGCCGCCTGGCGCGCCCGGGCCGCGAAGAGCCCGCAGACCACCCGGTCGACCTCGACATCACGCTCCTGCAGGTCGTTGGTGCGGTCGTCGGCATACGTCCAGGCCAACTCGGAGCCGGCGTCCGACAGCAAGCCATCGCGATCTACGACGCGGATGACCGCCCGTTGCTCCTGCCCGGTCTCCCCGAACGGGAAGTTGAACCGAAGCACGAGCTCCAGCTGTTGCCCGCTGACCAGGTCCTGCACCTCGACGACAGTGCGGTTCCCCTCGCTGCGATGCGCGAAGAGTCCGAGCGGCTCGCACAGCGTGCCGTCGGGAAGGTCGACCTCCACTCGGACGTCCCGCAGGACGACGTCGAGGGCCTCTCCGACAGCGGACGTGACGTAGTCGGGGATCTGCTGCGGGTGCTCGATGAAGACCGACTGCCCGCCTCCGGCGACCGCCATCCGCTCCAGAAGGGCGTGGTCGAAGTCGGCGCCGACGCCGAACGTCCACGTCGAGACGCCCCGTCGTCGGAGCTCCAGCGCGTGCTTCTCGAGCTCGCCCGGGTCCGTGACGCCGATGTTCGCCAGCCCGTCCGAGAGGAGGAGGCACCGGTTGACATCACGTTCGACGAGTTGCCCCGCGACCTGCTCGCAGCCGCGTAGCCAGCCCTCGAAGAGGTTCGTGCTCCCACGGGCGGAGATCGCCTTGACACGCTGGAGCGCCTCGCGACGCGCCGCGCTCGTGGCGGCCGTTGCCTCCACGACGACATCGACCTGATCGTCATACGCGACGACACTGAAGCGATCCTCGTCGTGGAGGGCGGCGATGCCCTGTGCGATGGCCTGCCTGGCCAGATCGATCTTCTGCCCGCCCATCGAGCCCGAGCGATCGAGCACGAACGAGACGTTGAGAGGCTCTCGCGTGGCGCGGCGGCGAGCCTCCGGTGCTTCGATCTCGACCAGCACGAAGCGGTTGCTGCGGTACTTGGCACGGATGTAGCGGCGGTCGGGACGGGCTCGGGATGTCATGACGGATCCTCCTCGAGAAGCTGGCGAGCGATGGTGACGAGTCGATCGACGCGTCGGTTCTGGTCGCGGCCGAGCGGCCGGCGGATGTGGAGCTCGATGTCCGGCGAGAGCGCGATGCGTTCCCACTGCGACCGATCGGGTGACGGTCCCGGGGCCGGTGGTAACGGACCGACTGGCGGAACGGACGGCCATGAGCCCGGTAGGGGCACGTTCCATCGCTCCTGGGCTGGGGTGCGCAGGGGACGTTGACGCGACCGGCGGGCCACCCCGCGTTCCTGGAGCAGCGCGCTGATGTAGTCGGCGGCCGTCCCATGAGGCTCGGGCTGCTCGCTGACAAGAAGGGCTGCATCCTCGTCCGAGACAGCGGACAGGCGCGCCCGGATCTCGGCGAGGGGGAGGTGGTCCTTCTGGAGGCGCTTGATGAGTCGCAACCGGGAGAGATGACCGTCGTCGTAGCGCGCCTTGGGTCCGGCGCCCTCGGGCGAACGGAGCAGGCCGGTGGCGATGTAGAAGCGCACCGTCCGTGGCGTCACGTCGGCCAGATGGGCAAGATCGGCGAGGCTGTACTGGCTCACCTGCGCATCTTGACAGCGGAACGTGCCGCTGTCAATACCCAATCGGAGACTAGCGGCCGGTGGCCCGTCCCGGCGAGCCGCGCACTCGATGCCGCAGACGCTCCATGCGCGTCCCGCGCGGGCGCATCGGGGCGCTGCCCACGGCGACGTCGCGCACCGCGGGTGGCGAGCCCGTCCGGATGATGAATGCCACGGACGCGACGATGAGGATCGCCCCGATGATCATGACCGGGTCCAGCCGCTCGTCGAGGACGAACACCCCGAGCACGACGGCCACGACCGGGTTCACGTACGCGTAGGTCGCCACCCTCGAGATGGGGGCGTTCTGGAGCAGCCACGTGTACGCCGTGTAGGCCAGGACCGACCCGAACACGATGAGGTAGACGAGCGAGACGATCGACGCCTGGCTGAAGCCACCGGCCTCGACACGAGCCCACTCGCCCACCACGAGCCCGGTCATCAGAAGCATCACGCCCCCCAGCATCAACTGGTAGGCCGCCGAGACGAGCGCATCGCGGGGCATCGGCAAGCGGCTCGAGAAGAACGACCCGGTCGCCCACGAGATCGAGGCGACGATCAGCAGGACCATGCCCAGCAGGTCCGTCGTACCTTCGATGCCGCGCGGCACGACCAGGATGCCCAGCCCCACGAACCCCAGCACCACCCCGCCGATGCCGGCCCGCGTGATCGTCTCCCCGGCGAGCCGCCGCAGGATGAGCACGACGAGCGGGATGACGCCCACGATCAGCGCCGCCAGCGCCGATGGCACCGTCTCCTCGCCGATCGACACGAGCCCGTTGCCCACGAGCAGTAGCGCCCCTCCGACGAATGCGGCGCCGGCAAGCTGGGGGCGCGTCACGCGCATCCGCGCGGGTCCACCGCGGAGCATCAGGATCGCCGAGAGGGCCAGCCCGGCGACCAGGAATCGGGCACCGGCCGCGAGGAGCGGCGGCATGGAGTCGACGACGATGCGGATGCCGAGGTAGGTCGAGCCCCAGACGATGTAGACCACCACCAGCGCGGCCCAGACCAGCCACGCGGGCGCGGCGGGGCGCGGGGATGCCGGCGGTGGGGCCATGGCCTGACCCTACCGCCTCTCCACGCTCCGTGTCCGTACTGTGTACCGACCCCATGGTCCGTACCCGGTTCCGTACTTCCCCGGATGGCACCGCAAGGCACAGCCCAAGCACACTGCCTACGTCGGGGACGGCGCGGCTGCCCCCGACGACCACCAGAACATCTCTCGGCTAGTCCCCGGCCCTTCACGGCGGGGCCGGCGACGAGCACGACGGGGCCGGATCTCGCTGGGGCGCGGTCCGGCTCTCGTCATTCCCAGTGGCTGCGTGCCGATCGAGCGTGGGTATCATCCGGGCATGGAGCGCGTCCTCAGGGAGCGGGATCGCCTCCGACCGGGTCGGCTGGACCTCTTCCTGACCATCACGGTCGTGGCGATGGTCGGCATCACGGTCCTGCTGCTGGCCGATCCGACCCTCAACTTCGTGGTCGTGGACCGGACGCTGGACGTCGCGGTCAACTCGCTCATCACGCTCGCGTCCGCCGGCCTCGCCGCGCTCGCGGTCGCCCGCTACCGCGAGAGCGGCCGCCTCTCGAGCCTCTTCCAGGGCAGCGCGCTCTTCCTGCTGACCGTCGTCGGCGGCATGAACGTGCTACTCGTGCTTCTCAAGCTCGACGGACGCGTCGGGCTGACCCTCGGCCTGCCGGACCAGTTCCCCATCTACCTGGTCATGGTGTCGCGGCTCCTCGCGGCGATCTTGTTCGTGTTCGGGGCGGCCGCGGCGGTGATGCGCATCCAGGCCCGCCCGGAGGGGGCGCGACGGCTGCTGCTGGGGCCTCCGATCGTGGTCGGCGTGGTGGCGGTGACGCTCTACCCGGTCCGCGGCCTCCTCCCGCCGCTCATCGACGACGCGGGGATCCAGGCGCTGGTCCAGGATCCCCAGCTGGCGAACCCGCTTCCCGGCGTCCAACCGTTACTCCTGGCGATCATCGGGCTCACCTGTGGAATGCTCCTGGTGGCCGCCATCGGGTTCCGGTTCGCGGTGCAGCGCCAGGCCCCGGTGACCGAGGCGTTCCTCTCGGTCGGGCTTGTCATCGCCGCCTTCGCCGAGCTCCACTTCGCGCTCTTCCCCGGCGTGTACACCGGGCTCGTCACGAGCGGCGACGCCATCCGCCTCGCTTTCTCGCTCGCGTTGCTTCTCGGCATCGATGCGGAGGCGCGGGCCGACCTGCGAGCGCTCCGCTCCGCGTATGCCGCCCTGGACCGGATGCGCGTGACGGAAACGGAGCGGGCGGCCCTGGAGGAGCGAGCCCGGCTCGCGCGCGAGATCCACGACGGGCTCGCGCAGCACCTCTGGTTCGCCAAGCTCAAGCACGACCGACTGACCCCGCTGGTCCCGGACGATGCACGCGTCCTCTCGGCGGAGGTGGGACAGGCTCTCGATGCGGCGATCGTCGAGGCGCGCCAGGCGCTGGTCACGATGCGGACGAGCGTCGACCACGACCTGCCGCTCTCGGAGCTCATCGGGCGCAGCGTCGAGGACTTCGGCCAGCGCTCAGGGCTCCGCGTGGAGTTCACCGCGGACCCGCTGCCGGCGACCATCCCCGCGACGCAGGCGGAGCTCCTGCGGGTCGTCCAGGAGGCGCTGACCAACGTGCGCAAGCACGCTGATGCGACGATGGTGCGCGTGCGTGCGAGCATGGACGCCGACGAGCTCGTCGTGACCGTCAGCGACAACGGTCGCGGGTTCGATCCGGAGGCCACTTCCACGGAGGGCCTCGGGCTCCGCGGCATGGAGGAGCGGGCGAGGCTGATGGGTGGGCACCTGGGTATCTCCTCGGAGCCGAGCGACGGCACGAGCGTGTCGGTCCGCCTGCCGCTCAGCGTCCCTCTCTCTCCTGCCACGCGCACGTCCCTGTAGATGAGCGACGCGGCCACGAGCAGGGCTGCCGCGCGGCCGCTCCGGGTGATGCTGGTCGACGACCACGCGCTGGTCCGTTCGGCCGTCCGCCAGGCAATCACGAGCGACGACGTGGAGCTCGTGGGAGAGGCCGCCTCGGCGGAAGAAGCGTTCGAGCTGGCGCTCCGTGTGCGCCCCGACGTGCTCCTCTTGGATATCGACCTTCCCGGCATCAGCGGCATCCGGATGGTCGAGGAGCTTGCGCCACGGCTGCCCGACACGCGGATCGTGATGCTCACCGTCTCCGATGACGAGCGCGATCTCATCGACGCAGTGGCCAAGGGCGCGGCCGGCTACCTGACCAAGGATCTCAGCCCCGAGGCGCTCCTCCGGGCGCTGCGTGGCACGCAGCGCGGCGAGCTCGCGATGTCACGCCGTTCCGCAGCGCTGGTGGTCCGCCACTTCGCCGGGATGGCGCGGCGCGGTCGCACCGCGGGCGGTCAGGGCATCGAAGGGCTCAGCCCGCGCGAGACGGACGTGCTCCGGATGCTCGCCGAGGGACTGACGGACCGCGAGATCGCCAACGCGCTGGTGATATCGCCGCGGACCGTGGAGAGCCACGTCAGCAGCATCCTGCACAAGCTCGGCGTCCGGAACCGGGCCGAGGCCGCGCAGCGCTATCGAGGGACCGACTAGGCCCTCGTGGGACCGATCAGGGCGGGACCGATCAGGCGGCGGCGGCCGTCTCCGTGGCGGGCATATCGACCGCGCTCAGGAAGTCCCACCACGCATCGAGCGCCCGCTGGGTGGCCGAGGTGACGGCCTCGTCCTGTCCATCGGCGATCGTGCCGAGCATCTCGCGCTCGGCGCCGGAATGCTCGATGTCGAGGACGCCGTGGACGACGAAGAACTTCAGCGCAGGCCCGTCGGTGATGCCGTAGTGGCGCTTGAGCCCGTCGATCTTGGAGGCCGCGACCTCGGGGACCTGACGCTCGTAGGCGTAGAGCGCTGCCACCCCGGCCGCGACCGGCTCGGTCGCGGCTACGTCCCGGTACAGCTCCACGAGGCGCTCCGTGGCCTCGTTGCGCGTCGCTGATCGCACCTCGTCACGCGCGACCCCGATGCCCTCAGCGAACTTGAGCCAGAGCTCGGCGTGGTTCTCCTTGCCGTGCTCCTCGTCCCAGAGGTTGTCCAGGATCTGCTGGCGGATCTCCGGTCGCTCCTCGCGCGAGTGGAGCGCGGAGAGGAGTCGCGGCATCGTCGACTCGAACGCGTAGTACTGGCGCGCGTACTCCTGGAGCGCCTCACGGGGGAGCGTCCCGTCGGCCCACTTCGTGTAGAACGGGTGCTTCAGCAGGTGGCGAGCGTCGATCATCTCGTCGACGCGGTCGAGCAGATCCATTGGTCGTTGTCTCCCTGTCCGTGAGGCTGGGGCGCGTGGCCGTGAGCGCAGTGTAGCCCCGAACCGGGGTCGCTCCGCGATCAGCCGATGCCGAACTCCACCCACCGCGGGTTCGCGCGCGGCCACTGCTGGTCGGGCGAGCGGTCCACCGCGGCCTCCACTTCCGGGTCGGTGACGCCACCGGGATAGAACCGGCGTTCAGCCGTGGCGGCGATGGCGAAGCGGCGCGCGTCGCGCAGGAACGATCGCTGCACTTCGAAGCGGACCGCGCGGTCGACCACCGTGAAGGTTCCCGGAAAGGCGCCCGCGTCCGTCGTCGCGCCCGTCGTCAGGTCGACCAGCACAGCCGCGTAGTCCACGTCGGGCTGGAGGGTGTTCGAGGCGCGGAGCCGGAAGTCGGGTTCGCCATCGTCGTCGACGTCGATGTTGACCGTGTATTCGACCTGCTCGATGTCGGGATCGGCCGCCGGCGGCGTGGCCACCATCAGGAGCTCGATGAAGATCGTCTCGGGGTCCAGTCGCGCGCCGAGCCCCCGGATGTCGATGAAGCCCGGCGCGAAGGTCGGCTGGTCGCCGAGATCGACAAGGTCGCCAGCGGGGTCGCTGATGCCGTTGGCACGAGGCAGCCCGCTGGGCGCACCGGGCGCCGGGATCGTCAGGATGTCGCCCGCGCGGATCTGGTCAGGGTCGGCGATCTGCGGGTTGGCCGCCAGGAGCTGGTCGATGGTGAGGCCGAATCGCTGTGCGACGCCGATCAGCGAATCGCCCGGCTGGACGACGTAGGTCTGGGCGGTGGGAACGGCGGATGGGGCGATCGTGGTCGGCTCGGCCGACACGAGCGGGCTCGCGCCGAGAGACTCGTCCGGTGACGGCGCGGCGGCCGAGGGACCGGCGGGAGGCTGTGGCGCCGTCGTGCATCCGAGCAGGAGCAGCGCGGTGACCGACGCGGTCAGACGAGTCATCAGCGCAAGTATCCTCAACGCTGTCATGCGTGCTGCGGCGATCGTCCTGGGGCTCTGCGCCGTCGTGTTCGCGGCCTGTGCGAGCGGCGGGTCAGGCACGGTCGGGCCATCGGACGATCCCGCGCACTGTGGGCTCCTCAACGGAGCGCGCCAGACGATCGACTATCACCTCTCGTTGCTGCTCACCCTCGACGACCCGGAGGCGCAGCAGGAGGTCCTTGGCCAGGGTGCCCCGTTCCGGATCGACCCCGACGCGTTCCGGGCCGCCGTCGAGGCACTCTCGGTGCTGACCGGCGCGGAGTCAGAGGTGGGCCGGCTCCGACGCATCGCTCAACTGCTGGAAGAGCACGCCGGCGTCGCGGACCCCTTCGCACCCGGCAGCGACACCGGCCGGCAGCTCGCCGACCTCGCCGACCAGGCGTTCGGCGAGGTCCAGGTCGGCCTCGACGCAGCCCTTCGGGCCGCGGGGTGCCCGGTCCGCTGACCGGCGTGGGGGTCATGTCGTTCGCCTTGATCGGCTAGACTCGGATCGGTGGGTAAAGCACGTGTCGTCGAGCTGTTCGCTGGCGTCGGCGGCTTCCGCATCGGCCTGGAGCGGTCCGGTTGGCGAGTCGTCTGGAGCAACCAGTGGGAGCCGGCGACCAAGGCCCAGCACGCGTCGGACTGCTATGTCGCCCACTTCGGCGCCGACGGCCACGTGTGCGAGGACATCCACGCGCTCATGGATGAGGCCGAGGCGGGCCTCCGCGATCTACCAGACCACGAGCTGCTCGTGGGTGGGTTCCCGTGCCAGGACTACTCGGTCGCGAGGACGCTGAACCAGGCGCTCGGTCTGGTGGGCATGAAGGGCGTCCTCTGGTGGGAGATCCACCGGCTGCTGACGATGAAGCGGCCGCCGTACCTCTTCCTCGAGAACGTCGACCGGCTGCTGAAGTCGCCGGCCCACCAGCGAGGGCGCGACTTCGCCGTGATGCTTACGACCCTGGCGAACCTCGGCTACGAGGTTGAGTGGCGGGTCGTGAACGCTGCGGACTACGGCTTCCCCCAGAAGAGGCGCCGGGTCCTGATCGTCGGGCGGCTGGCTGGGGAGGCGCCTCGCGACCCGGAAGAGGTCCTTTATCAGGGAACGCTTGCGCGGGCACTTCCGATCGAACGCGGGCCGGTGCTGACCGCGGCGTGGGACAACTTCGCCGTCACCGGAAGCCCGGCCGACGTGACGGAGTCGTTCGGTGCGAAGCGCGGCGCTACGCCCTTCCGGAGCGCGGGCTACATGTCGCATCGGCGGGTGTGGACCATGGACGCGATCCCGGCGCACGAGGGCTCGCGTCAGACCCTTTCCGACATCCTCGAGCCGACGAAACTGGTCCCCGAGAGTTACTTCATCCGTCACGCGCACCTAAAGACCTGGGAGTATCTGAAGGGCGGGAAGCGCGAGCAGCGCTTCCACAAGGCCACCGGCACGCCCTACTTCTACGCCGAAGGGTCGATTCCGTTCCCTGATCGGATCGACTGGCCGGCACGGACGATCCTCACCGGCGAGGGCGGGCAGTCGCCGTCCCGCTTCAAGCACCTCATCGAGACCGACGACGGTCGATACCGCCGACTCACCCCGCGTGAGCTCGAGCGCCTGAACGGATTCCCTGACGATTGGACAGCCACGGGGATGCCCGATGGCAGACGCGCGTTCATGATGGGCAACGCCCTCGTGGTGGGCTTGATCGAGCGCGCCGGTGCGGAGCTCATCCAGGAGGTCCCGGCTCGACCTGATCACGTCGCCATCCCCATCGAGGTCGCTGAGACGATCGCGTCCTGAGCGCCCGATACTCCACGGCGGTGGCACGCCTGCAGCTCCCGAATCCCCCGCCGAGTTCCGCCGCGGTCCGGGCGGTGATGCAGGCCAACCGAGCCAAGAACACGGGGCCCGAACGGAAGCTGCGGATCGCACTCCGAGCGGCCGGTCTGGGTGGTTACCGCCTTGACTGGCGCAATGTGCCCGGCCGACCCGATATCTCGTACCCGGGAAGACGGGTCGCGATCTTCGTCCACGGTTGCTACTGGCACCACTGCCCGCGCTGCTACCCCAACCTCCCCAAGTCGAACCCTGCGTTCTGGGCGCGTAAGTTCGAGCTGAACCACGAACGGGACGCCCGGAAACGCCGCCAGCTCGAGGAGCGCGGCTGGACCGTCCAGGAGGTCTGGGAGTGCGACATCCGCGACCGTCTTGCCGAGGTCATCGCGGAGATCCGATCCTCTTTGGAGGCCTACGCTTCCTCTGCGGTCGGCACACCGCCTGGGCAGCGGCGATGAAGGAGGAGGTCAGGCCTTCGACGGGCTGAGCCTCTGGCGGGGGCGCGGATGCCTCACCGCGGGCGAGCGGCTCCACCGTCGCGATGCCTGGCGCACGAACGGACGCTCGATGCTGGCGCGCTGCCAGCCGGATGTAACGTCGGGCGGCTCCCACGATGGGCTTTCGCATGGGTGCTCTTGGCCATCATCGTGGTCGGGCCGTCGCTCGGACGGCTGTTCCCATGAAAGGGGGACTCCACCCATGGACGACAAGGCTGAAGGCCGTCTCGAAGAAGGCCGCGGCAACCTGAAGGAAGGCCTCGGTCGGGCGATCGACGATCCCAAGATGGAGCGCGAAGGCCAGGCGGACCAGGTCAAGGGCGACCTACGCCAGGGCGTCGGCGACGTCAAGGAGAAGGTCGACGACGTGGCGGACGATCTCCGCGACCGCTGAGGTCATTTCGACCCGAACGAAGGAGCCGGGGTGCATCGCGCACCCCGGCTTTCTTCATGCCTCGCTGCCGGCCGTCACGCCCCGTCGCCGGCGCCCGGATCCTGGTCGGGGAACTCCATGATCGGCCGCACCTCGATGGTGCCGTCCCGAGCGCCAGGGATCCTGGCCGCCCACTCGATGGCCTCGTCGAGGTCCTTGCACTTGAAGAGGTAGTACCCACCGAGGGCTTCGCGAGTCTCGGCGAACGGCCCGTCAGTGGTCACCGTCTGGCCGTCCTTCACGCGGACGCTCGTCGCGGTCGAGGTGGGCTGGAGGGCTTCCCCACCGAGCATCACGCCGGACTCGCGTGCGTCCTTCGTGAACTGGTTGTAGGCCTCCATGACCTCGCCCATCTGCTCGGGGCTGACGGTGGACGGGTCGACTTCCTCGCTGTAGATGAGAGCCAAGTAGCGCATGTCTGCATCCTCCTGGGACGTGTGGGCGGTCATCCTGCCCGTTCGAACGTTTGACGAATGGACACACATCGAATCGACACAGGAATCGATATCGGCAGACTATGATGACGTCTATGTCATCGACCCACGACGACGCGCGGCGGGGCGCTGCTGCACGCATGGTGCGGTACGCACGCAGAAAAGCGGGGCTTTCCCAGCGTGGGCTCTCGGTGCGATCCGGCGTCCCGCAGGAGACCATCGCTCGGATCGAGCGGTCACGGGTCTCGCCGCGCTTTGACACGGTCGAACGCCTGCTGGACGCAGCGGGTTACGCGATCACCGCCGGCCCGAGGCGTGGCGACGGGATCGATCGATCCCAGATCCAGGACCTGCTGGCGATGGACCCGAGTACTCGGGCGCGAACCATGTCCCGGTCGAACGAGAACCTTCGGCGGCTCCTGGCTGCGATGAAGAGATCCTGATGGCAGCCACCGCCTTCGACGCGTACGGCATGCTCGTGGCGCTCTCGCGAGGTGGGGTCCGGTTCGTGGTCATCGGTGGCCTGGCCGGCCAGCTCCACGGTTCGCCCAGCATCACGACGGACCTGGACATCTGTCCCGCCTCCGATCGAAAGAACCTGGACGCGCTTGCGAAGGTCCTGCAAGGGCTGGATGCGCGCCTGAGGGACCTGCCCACCGAGATGTCGTTCCGGCTCGACGGACGGGCGCTCGCGGCTGGTGACTGGTTCACGTTCGACACGTCGCTGGGCAAGCTCGATGTCCTGCAACGACCCGCTGGGGACCTGGGATACGAGGGGCTCGCGTCGACGGCCGTCACCTACGAGCTGGATGGGCTGCCGATCGTTGTGGCGTCTCTGGACGACGTGATCCGGATGAAGGAAGCGGCCGGCCGGCCAAAGGATCGGGTCGAGCTGGAGGTCTTGGGTGCCCTTCGGCAGGAGCGCGACAGGCGAGGCCTCGACTAGACGCGAATCAGGCTACTGGTCAACCGGGCGTGCGGTAGGTCAGCTCCCCTTTGTCGATCATGATGAAGTTGGGACAGTAGGTGCAGTCGCCCGGGTCGAGGTTGGTGATCGAGAGCTCGTTGTTCCGCGCGAGCAGCTCTGACGAGAAGCGGAACGTGACCGTGCCCCAGTTCCCCGGTCCGCTCGATCCGCAGCAGAAATCGTTGGGCATCGGGTTCGGGCCCTCGAAGATCACCACGCCGTTCAGGACGATCCGCATCGGGTTCTTCTCTTCCTCCTCGGAGTCGATGCCCACGAGCTGGAGCATGGCGGTGCCCTGTGTGCGGACAGGCGGATCGAGCGCGAACTGCGCCGTCATCGTGTGATAGGGGGTGCCCTGTCCGTAGACGTAGGAGACGGTGCGGCCGTGGTAGCGACGATCGCCTCGTTCGAAGCCGCCCTCGAACAGCTGGTTCGGGAGGGCGACCGTGACCGACTCGGGCGGGGGTTCGGGCGTGGGATCAGGCGGGGGTTCGGGCGTGGGATCAGGCGGAGGTTCCGGCGTCGGCCGTGGTTCCCTCGTCGGCTTCGGCTTCTTGGTCGGTTCGGGAGTCGGCTCGAGCGTTGGGACGGGGTTGGGCGCCACGGTCGGGACGGCGGTCGGGACCGGCGCGGGACTCGGGACGATGATCGGCGCCGGGCTCGCCGTTGGCGGGCTCGTCGGCGCGGCGGTCACGATGGTGGCAGCAGGGCTGGACGCCGTGGGGAACACGATCGCACCTGCGCCGGGGTCGCTCGGCGTGGCCGACGGGTCACCACCTCCCCCGGTGAAGGGTAGGCGGCCGAAGCCGAACGCCAGGAACGCCACGACCACGAGCGCAAGCAGTCCACCCAGCACTAGCGGCCCCAGGATCCCAGCCCCTCGGCGTCGCTCGCTCGTCCTCCGTTGACGGGCGCCAAGAACGACGCCCGGCCGGTACGCGACCGTGCGGTCCGGCGCGGCGTGCGCGAAGCCGTCGATCTGGCCACCGCGGTCCATCGCAAAGGCCGTCGTCGGAGCCTGGCCCAGGTCGGTAACGGGGATCAGCGCAGCGCCGCCTGTCGCGACAAGCCGGTCCTCGATGTCCGCCAGCTCGTCGGCGACCTCATGGGCGGATGCGGGTCGATCGGCCGGGTCCTTCTCGAGGCAGCGCATCACGAGCCGCTCGAGTGCAGGG
>JACCXQ010000066.1 GCA_013696945.1 Chloroflexota bacterium
CTCCTACGCAAGCTTCGCCGATCCCGACGGCAACACCTGGCTCCTCCAGGAGGTCCCGAGCCGCGCCATGGGCGCGTAGGACGGATCGCGAGGCGCGCCGGGTAGCTGCGCCGCCAGCCCGCCGCGCCGGTACCCTGCCGCGCGTGCGAGTCCTTCCCGCCCGGATCATCGACACCGTCGCGCCGCGGAGGCTCGGGTCGAGCTTTCGCTGGCTCCTCTCGGCGACGGTCATCAACAACGTCGGCGACGGCATCGCGATCGCTGCCGGGCCCTTGCTCGTCGCGTCCCAGACACGCGACCCGTTCCTCGTGTCGATGGCGCTGCTCAGCCAGTACCTCCCGATGCTGCTGTTCGGCGTCATCGGCGGCGTGGCCGCGGATCGCTTCGACCGACGGCGGATGGTCGTGGTCGTGGACCTGCTCCGCGCGGCCGTGCTGATCGCACTCGTCGCGATGATCGTCAGCGGGACGGTCAGCATCACGCTGGTGCTCGTGGTGCTTTTCGTCCTGGGCACGGCAGAGACATTCGCCGATTCGGCCACCAGCACCCTGCTGCCCGGTCTCGTGGCGCGCGAGGACCTGGGCATCGCCAACTCGCGGATGCAGGGCGCTTTCCTGCTCACCAACCAGCTGGTCGCCCCACCCATCGGCGCCTTCCTGTTCGCGGCCGGCATGGCCCTGCCGTTCGCGGCGAATGCCGCCGCTTTCACGCTGGGCGCGGTGCTCATATCACGCGTCGTCACCAGCGTCAGGGAAGATCGAGGGGAGGGGAGCAGCTTCCGGGCGGACATGGTCGAGGGGATCCGGTGGCTGGTGGCGCATCCGCCGATGCGTACGCTTGCCCTCACCATCTTCACGTTCAACGTCACTTACGGGGCGGCATGGGCGGTACTCGTGCTCTACGCGATCGAGCGTCTCGGCATGGACGAGGTGGGATTCGGGCTGCTGACGACCGCGGTCGCGGTGGGCGGCATCATCGGGATCGTCTCGTACGGCCGGCTGGAGCGGCGGTTCAGCCTGGCCGACATCATGCGTGTCGGCCTGCTCATCGAGACCGGCACGCATCTGGTGCTCGCACTGACGACGTCGCCGGCGATCGGGCTCGCGACCATGGTCGTATTCGGGACTCATGCGTTCGTGTGGGGCACGACGTCGACCGTCGTCCGCCAGCGCGCCGTGCCGAACGAGCTCCTCGGCCGAGTAACGGGCGTCTACCGCGTCGCCAGCGTCGGCGGGCTGGTGGTCGGAACGCCAGTGGGCGGCCTCCTCGCGAGTAGCTTCGGGATCACCGCCCCGTTCTGGTTCGGCTTCGCCGGGTCTGCGCTCCTCGTCACGCTGCTGTGGCGCCACTTCGAGCACATCGCCCATGCGGAGGCCGTCTGATCGGGCGGGCCGGACCTCTGCCTGCACTGAGTGCGTGCGACGGCCGGTGGTAATGTGGCCACTCACACTTGGACTGGTCGCGACCTCAAGCGCCAGCCAAAGGAGTCCATTGGGGACAACGAGCGGTCCAGCGGACAGCCCTGCATGGCGCCGGCACGCGGGAGTCGTGACCGCTCGAGGCCGCAGGCTCAGCCTGGCGCTCCTCGTCGTCATCGGTATCCTCATCTCCGCCTGCGGCGGAGCGGCGCCAGCCCTGCCATCAGCCCTTGCCCCGTCGAGCGCGACCCAGACGGCGCTCCCGGTCGCTACTGATGCCCTGAGCACGGGTGCCGTGCCGATCGCGCTGCCCGTGATCGATCTGGCCACCGACCTGAACCTGTCGATGGTCAGGCAGGAAACCGACGACCGGGCCCGAGGCAGGGTCCAGGCCGGGTTTCCTGCCGAGGCAGGCGCCGGATGGGGCGCTCTATCGAAGTCTGCGGACGACGCCATCGACGCGGCGACCCTGGCGATCGCCGCCGAGTTCGATATCGCAGTCCCAACAGCGCGCCAAGATGTCCGATTCGCTTCGGTCGTCCTGCCCGACCGCTTCGATGGAGCGCAGCCCGCCTCTGCCGCTAGTGCGTTGGCCATCGTCACGGCCGCGCTGACCGCCGGACAAGCGCTCGGTCAGGGTGGAACGCGGCAGGCGTCCAAGAGCGAAACGCGGACGACCACCAAGGGCGACGACGTCGCGACGGTGACCGTGAACATGAAGGGGACCATCACATCCACCGGCAGCCGGGTCGTGGCCGAGTTCACATTCGACCTCACCGGCAGCGTGACGAACAACATCTCCGGCGCGACCGCCCAGATGACGGGATCGGCGACGGCCCACGTCGAGATCGACGGCTGCCCCGACGCGAGCGGCTCGAGCAAGGGCAAGGTGTCCCTGTCGTCGAGCGAGACCGTGTCCGGCCAGCACGACGGCGGTGAAGGCACCGCGAGTTGGACGCGCGACCTGTCGGGCGACTTCGACATCGCGGTCGACGACGAGGCGAACATCAGCGGGTTGACGGTGGACGTCCAGGCGAGCGAGACGGTCGTCGAATCCGACCGCGAGCCTGGTGACGACGAGCCCCAGACCGAGGGCCACGAGCTGGGCGTCAGCGTCCACGCCGAGTACGAGTCCGGCCCGGGATTCGCCGGCACGGTCGCCGACGACTCCAAGACGGACGGTGACGTCACCCATCAGAAGGACGCGACCAAGGCCCATCTCGCCTCGTTGGTCAAGAGCGCCCTCTACGCGATCATGGTGGCCGCAGTCGGCCTGGGCCAGAACGCCGAGGCGTTCTGGCGTGACGGAAAGTGCATCGAGGTCATCGTCGATCCGGAAGGCGGCGACGTTGAAGCCGATTCGACCACCGATGTCACGGCTGCTGTCAGACATCGTTTCGAAGGGAACGAGCTCGATAAGCCGGTCGAGGCGACCCTGGCGGGTGTGACCGCGATCGAGCCGGCTGGTCGGAAGCAGCCCGCGCCGGCAACCTCCATCTACACCGCCGGTCCCAACGAGGGCGACAAGGGCGACGTCACGTTCGAGTCCGTGTCGAACCGCGGGATCGGCAAGAAGACGGTCACCTTCACAGTGCGGCCAACGGGCTGGACGACCACCGCCGCGTCTCTGTCGGGCGAGATCACCGGCACGAAGTGCAACGGCCTCGGGGGCGACTGGACGATCGAGGCAGTGGACTTCAGTCCGTCGGCGCAGACGACGATCATCGTGTCGATCGACGAGGCGACGCTGGCCGGCACCTTCAACTTCCACGAAGTGTTGAACGACGCCCGCCTCCCCTTCGTACAGACGTTCGACGCGCGCGGGACGGCGAGGGTCGTGCTCAACGAGGACGGCTCGGTCACGATGACGCTCGACAAGGCGCCGATCACGCTCCGCTCGGAGCTCAACGGAAAGATAGCCGTGCCCACCGTGACGATCGAGGGACCGGAGCGGGTCTACCCCTGGCTGCCCGACGCCGGCGAGGCCTGCTCTTCGTCGGGATCACCGCGGACGGGATCACCCGGCGCTGAGTCGCTCGATGACCGGATACCCACCACATGAGGCTCTGCACCACCCTGCACGAAACGTGTCAGCGCGTGCTACGCTGCGGGCATGGCTAGGGCGTCCACACGCGTCAATATCATCCTGGACGAGGAACGCGCCCTGAAACTGCGTTACCTCGCGGAGCGGACGCACACCAACGCTGGGACGCTTGCGCGCTCGCTGTTGTCCTCGGCCCTTGATGAGGCGGATCCTGATCCGCGAGACGTGACCGTGCTGCTGGACGGTATCGATGGCGCTTGGGACCAGGCGCTCGCGGGGCTCGCTGACGCCCGGGCGGGGAGGGTGGTTCCCCTGGAGGACCTCTGAGCCGTGACCGCGGTCTTCGTCACGCAGACCGCACAGCGCGATCTGGAGACGCTGATACGGACGCACAGCCTTCCGTCGACGACCCGGGATCGCGTGAAACGGTCGATGGAGCACCTTGCCCGCTTCCCACGCATCGGCGCCCCACTCCACGGTCCATGGGCGCGATTTCGATTCATCCTGGGCCCGTGGCGCTGGATGATCATCGTGTACCAGTACGACGAGGAGGCCGACCGAGTGGCGATCGTCACGATCCAGGATGGACGGTCCGCCCGCGCATCCACTTCCTTGGCGTGACTGCTGGCGCCCAGAAGGCTTCTCGTCCGTAGCACCATCAGCGTCACCACTCCCGACGACGACGCGGGCGGTTTGACGCCTGTGAGACGCTGACTCCCGATCGGGCGACAAGCGATCGCCGAGAGAACCAAGGAGCGTGTGATGGGTCGAGTCATGTCTCGCCAGAAGGTCATCAGAACCTGCTCGGAAGGCATGACACCCCATGCGAACGCTCAACCTCGGCATCCTTGCTCACGTAGACGCCGGTAAGACCACCCTCACAGAGCGGCTGCTCTACGCGGCCGGAGTCATCGACGAGATCGGCAGCGTCGACGAGGGAACGACGCAGACTGACTCCCTCGCTCTCGAACGCGAGCGCGGCATCACCATCAAGTCGGCCGTCGCGTCGTTCACGCTCGACGAGCTGGCGGTCAACCTCATCGACACGCCGGGTCACCCCGACTTCATCGCGGAGGTCGAGCGCGTGCTCAGCGTGCTGGACGGCGCCGTGCTCGTCGTCTCGGCGGTCGAGGGCGTCCAGCCGCAGACGCCGCTCCTCATGCGAGCGCTGCAACGGCAGCGTGTGGCGACCCTCATCTTCGTCAACAAGATCGACCGCATGGGGGCCAGCGACAGTCGCACTGTCGAGGCGATCCGTAGGCGGCTGACGCCCGGCATCGTCGCGATGGGGTCGCCCCATGGGCTCGGGGCGCGCGAGGCCAGCGTGACGGCGGCGACCGAGGATGACGCCACCTTCCGGACCCGACTGCTCGAGGTGCTCGCCGAGAAGGACGACGCGATCCTCGAGACTTACGTGGAGGACGCGCGCCCCATGCCATACGCGCGGCTGCGCGCGGCCCTGGCGGAGCAGACCGCCCGCCGCCGGCTCCACCCCGTCTTCTTCGGCTCCGCGCTCACTGGAGTCGGGGTCGACGCACTCATGACCGGGATCGCGGAGCTGCTGCCGTCGGCCGCGGGTGACCCGGACGGGCCGGCCTCGGGGCGTGTCTTCAAGATCGAGCGGGCGCCTTCGGGAGAGAAGGTCGCCTACGCGCGCCTGTTCGCCGGGAAGCTCCGAACGCGCGAGCACGTGCGATACGGCAACGGCGCCGAAGGGACGGTGACGGCCGTCTCCGTCTTCGTCCCTGGAGGATCGGAGAAACGTCCATCGGCCGCCGCCGGGGATATCGCGAAGGTCTCGGGGCTGGGCGGTGTTCGGATCGGAGACGCCATCGGGGATGTCCCTGCGACGGGGACGGAGGACCACCACTTCCCTCGACCGACCTTGGAATCGGTCGTCGTCCCTCGGCGCGCCGATGACAAGGGTCGGCTCCGGAGCGCGCTCGCCGAACTCTCCGAGCAGGATCCCCTCATCGATGTCCGGCAGGACGACGAGCGCCAGGAGATCGCCGTGTCGCTGTACGGCGAGGTCCAGAAGGAGGTCA
>JACCXQ010000155.1 GCA_013696945.1 Chloroflexota bacterium
GGCTGTCGAGATCGGCGCAGGTGTCTACCTCCGTGCGCAGGCGGGGTGGCAGGCGCAGATGATCCAGCCGGGCCACCTGCGGCTCTCGAAGGGGATCGCCGTCCTCGACGCGCGCTTCTTCGGAAGCTTCCAGGGCGACGCGTCGGCGCTCATCAGCTCCTACGTGGAGCAGATCCTGCGACCGGACTCGAGCCAGCTGGCTACGACCCCCGTGCAGGTGGTTCCCGTCGCCGCCGGCTCACCGGGCGCGCGCGCGACTTATGTCGGCAGCTTCACCAGCGTCCCACAACCGATCGAGGGCCAGCTGACCGCCGTCCTGCTCCAGGGTCGTCCGATCCTGTTCGATGCCTGGGCCAGCCAGGGCCAGCTCGATCAGGCCCTCTTCGATGTCGGTCGGATGCTCGAGACGCTGGAGGTGCGAGGATGATCCAGCCGGCACCCCCGCAGCCCTCGATCGGCGCACCGCGTTGGGGCTACCAGGGATCCATCATCCAGCCTCGCCAGCCGGCCTTCTGGTTGTTCACGATCCTCCTCGTCATCACGGGTCTGCTGACCGTCGGCGAGCAGCTCAAGATCCTCCAGGCGTTCCCCACGGCCTGGCTGTTCTCGTGGCTGCTGCTCGCGCTCTGGCTCGTCCCGGTGATCGTCGCGATCTACCTCCTCGACCAGTTCGAGCGCGAGCCCGTCTCGATCCTGGTGGCGGCCTTCACGTGGGGCGCCGTCGGTGCCATCGGGCTCGCGATCATCACGAACACGGCGTGGTTCCAGATCCTGTTCAAGCTCTTCGGCCTCGAGTTCGTGCAGACCTGGGGTCCTGCGATCATCGGCCCCGCCGTCGAGGAGACGCTCAAATACCTCGGCCTCGTGCTGATCTGGCTCATCGCCCGAACGGAGATCGATGACCTTTTCGACGGCTTCGTGTACGGCGCGATGGTGGGGCTCGGCTTCGCCACGGTCGAGAACGTGGGCTACTTCATCAGCCCCGTCGTGGCCACCGGTGGCACGGACCAGTTGGGGCCCGTGTTCCAGATGTACCTGTTGCGCGTGCTCTTCTCCGGGTTCTACATGCACGTGCTGTGGACCGGCCTCACCGGCGTCGGGCTCGCGTACTACGTGACGAGGCGAGACCAGCCGCATTCCCGGCGCGTCCTCGTGGCGGCAGCGCTTTTCGCGGCGGGCGTCCTCTCGCACTTCGTGTGGAACTCGCCGCTGCTCATCTCGCTCCTCCAGGGCCGGCCCGGACCGATCGAGATGCTCCTGTTCGGGATCTTCAAGGGTCTGCCGTTCCTGTTGTTCCTGGGCGTGCTGATCCTGCTCGCGCAACGGAGGGAAAGGCGGTGGTTCGAGATCGCCACGGCGAGCGAGGTCGGGACGGACGTCCTGAGCAGCGATGAGGTCGCGTCGCTCGGCGATCTCCGGCGCCGCGTCGCGGCACGTCGCGCGATGGCACGGACCCACGGAGGTCAGGCAGGGAAGCTGCTCGGACGCCTCCAGCGCGAGCAGATCAACCTGGCGATGGTGCGCACTCGCGTGGGCGACGATCAGCATCCCGATCTCGTCCGACAGCGCGGCGTGATCAGGGCGCTCAAGGCACAGCTTGCGGCCGTACCGCTCACACCTGTGCCAACGCTGCGTGCGCCGCTGCCGACGCTCGGTGCCGCCCAGCAACCGGCCCAGTCGGCAGAGGCGGCACCGACCGTCACACCCGCCCCTGACACGGCGCAGGCAGTGACAGCTGAGCTACCTGACTGGGCCGCGACCCAGCCGGCCGTGCCGCCGTCGGCGGTCGTCCAGGATGTGTGGTCGCCCACGCATCGCGTGCCCGAGACCGGGATGGTCGTCTGGTCCTCTCCTGACCCCCGTCTCCCACCGATGTTGACCCTGCAGGCCCGACTCGATGTCCGGGTCGCCGAGCAGGCCGGCGACTGGGCTCGCGTCGTGGCCTCGAACGGCTGGACCGGCTGGGTCGATGCACGTCTCCTCGTGAGACTGGCCACTTGAACGCGACACCGAGCCAAGAGCGCAGCTCCCTCATGGCTCGCCACGTGGAGGCTCGCCGTCGCCGCGATGCCGCTCCGCTGGAGAGTGACGCCTATCGCGAGGCGTCCGAGGAGGTCGCACGCATCGAGGTGGCGATCGCCGCCGCGGAAGAGCCGCCCAGCGACGTCGCGCAGGCCGCAGCCGCTCAGTCGGCGGGGAGCGGCGCCGCGCGCCAGGGCTGACCGGCGCTGACGATGGCTCCCATCTGGCGACTCGTCGCGATCCTCGGCTATCCGGCCCATCTCATCGACAGGGTGGCGCGGTCCGCCCTGCCGTTCCTCCCAGCGAGATTCCCCTCTGTACTGCCGGTCGTGGCTCTCTTCGGGTTCGTGGCACTCCAGTGGTGGCAGACCGCGGCCGCGACGGACGCGCAGCGTCGCGGACCCGAGCCTGCGAGCGTCGCGGCGATCGTCGCGGGCACGGACTGGGACTGGGTGACCTTCGATGCGCTCGTGTCCGGCCCCCATGCGGACAGCTCCGTCTACGCCGACGAGGACGACGGTCCGCACTACTACCGGATCCTCAACGAGGCGCACGACCGCGAGGGGCGGCGCCTCGGTGAGGATGCGCCGCCCGGGCTCCTCCAACTCCCGGAGGCGGACGGCATCCCGCGCTGGTTCTACGTCCTGCGCGACCCGCAGGACCCGACCGCGGCAGTGGTCGCACGGTCCGCTCGTGATGCCGACGCCATGCG
>JACCXQ010000161.1 GCA_013696945.1 Chloroflexota bacterium
GGCGTGACCGTCCATGGCTCGCTCCAGTGCCCGTACTACATCCACAAGGCGCTGAAGCGCGCGCTGGGGCTGTCGGGTGACCAGGCGGTCGTCGTCCAGGCGGAAACGGGCGGCGGTTTCGGGGGCAAGGAGGAGTACCCGTCGATCCTCGCCATCCACGCCGCGCTCCTGGCCCGGAAGTGCGGCAAGCCGGTGCGCATGATCTACGATCGCCACGAGGATCTCGCGGCAACCACCAAGCGGCACCCGGCGATCATCCGGTACCGGACCGGCGTGATGCGCGACGGCACGCTCGTGGCGCAGGACGTCGAGATGGTCATGGACGGCGGCGCGTACTGCACCCTCACGCCCGTCGTTCTGTCACGCGGCACCCTCCACGCCGGCGGGCCGTACCGCTGCCCCGACGTCCGGATCCGGGGCCGCGCCGTCGCCACGAACACGCCTCCGAACGGCGCCTTCCGCGGCTTCGGTGCGCCGCAGTCGGAGTTCGCGGCCGAGATGCAGGTCAACCGCGTCGCGGAGGCGCTCGGCATGTCGCCACTCGAACTGAGGCGCCGGTGGGTCTACCGAGAGGGCGACACGACACCCACGGGGCAGATCCTCCGCGAGAGCGTCGGGGGCGAGGAGGTGCTCGAGCGCGCTGCCGAGACGTCGGAGTTCGAGCGGAAGCGGACGCAGACGCGGCTGGCGCGGGAAGCGCGCGCGGGCCGCAGCGACGGACGGACGCGCAGCGCGCCGGGGATCGGCCTGGCGCTGGCGTGGCACGGCGCTGGCTTCACCGGGAGCGGCGAGGTGAAGCTCCAGAGCGTCGCGTCCGTAGAGCTGACCTCCGAGGGCAGCGTCCGCATCCTGACGGGGTCGACCGAGATGGGCCAGGGCACCAAGACGATCTTCCCGCAAATGGTCGCGGACGAGCTTGGGATCCCGTACGAAGAGGTCGCCATCGCACCCCAGGACACGTCGATCGTGCCTGACAGCGGGCCAACGGTGGCCTCACGCACGGCGATGGTCGTCGGTGGCCTGCTCATCACGGCCGCGCGGCGGCTGCGCGGGCAGGTCGAGGAAAGGATGGGCGGCCGGACGTTCGCCGATTCGGCTGCGGCATACGCTCGCGAGCACGGTGCCCTGCGGATCGACCAGCAGTTCGAGCCGTACCCCGGCGTCCACTTCGATGATGAGAAGTACCGGGGCGACGCGTATCCCTGCTACGGCTGGGCGGCTGCCGTTGCGGAGGTCGACGTGGACCTCGACACGGGAGAGGTGGCGGTCCGCTCCGTGGTCGCCGCTGACGACATCGGCAAGGCGATCCATCCCGTGCTGGCCGAGGGTCAGGTCGAGGGTGGGACGCTCCAGGCGGTGGGCTACGCGACCATCGAGGAGATCAAGCTCGACAAGGGCCGCTATCTCAACGACCGGCTCGCGACATACATCATCCCCACCTCCCTCGACGCGCCGCGGATCACCACGATCCTCGTCGAGAAGCCGTTCAGCGGGGCTCCGCATGGCGCCAAGGGCGTCGGCGAGCTGCCGATGGACGTCGGCGCGCCCGCCGTCGTCGCCGCCATCCACGATGCGACCGGTGTCTGGATCCACGAGCTGCCCGCGACACCAGAGAGGATCCTGGCCGCGATGTCCGGTGCCGCCGCTCCTTCCCCCCCGGCCGAGGCCGTCACTGCGGGCACGAAGACCGGACAGGCCGGGTTCGCCGGCCGCGACCCGGATGAGGCCGGACGCTCGGGCGGCACACCGGCTGCCCCGCCAGGCACCGAGGCGAATGCCGAGGCACCGGCCGAGGGTCTGGATCCGCGCCCCGAAGCTCGCACCGACCCGGAGCCGCTTCGGTCCCCGACCGACCCTCCCCAACGCTGGGGCAAGGACGACGGCCCGTGAGCGCAGCCGAGTATCGCTTCACGCTCAATGGCGAGCCCGTCGAGCTCGCCGTGCCCGGCATGCGCCGGCTTCTCGACGCGCTCCGGGAGGATCTCGGGCTGACCGGAACCAAGGAGGGGTGCGGCGAAGGTGAGTGCGGCGCGTGTTCCGTCCTGGTCGATGGTGCGGTCGTCGACAGCTGCCTCGTGCCCGTCTGCCAGGTCGACGGATGCGACGTCCGGACGGTCGAAGGTCTCGCGGGTGCCGGCGCCGGCGCGTTGGGACCGCTCCAGGAGGCCTTCCTTGTGGCGGGCGGCGCGCAGTGCGGGATCTGCACCCCGGGGATGCTCATGGCTGCACAGGCCTACCTGGACGATGGGGGCACGGCGGACGACGACGCCATCCGCGAAGCCATCGCGGGGAATCTCTGCCGCTGCACGGGATACACCAAGATCATCGACGC
>JACCXQ010000203.1 GCA_013696945.1 Chloroflexota bacterium
GCCACCCACCGCGGCCACCGCGAGTGACCCGAGCTCCACATCGAATATCGCTGAGAGCATGCCCATCACGAGCGCCACGACGGCCGATGCGACCGCTCCAGCCACCACGGCGCGGAAACGGTCGAGGGGCGCAGGGACCGTCGTCGCCGTTCGCATGCGGTAGCGCTCTGCTGGAGACCGGTCCAGTGTCGCCGCCGGCGGACGGACCTCCCCCGGAGCGGGCTTCCCTTCCGGGTTCGGCTCGGTCATCAGAGGCTAGACTACCGGCCGATGGCCCACCCCAGTCTGGGACTCCCGCCGCCCGATAGGACCGCAGGCGCTCCGGCCGCGGCGGCTCGGCTTCGCAGCGAGCGCAACCGGCTCGCGATCCTGGCGCTCGAGGCCGCGCATCGACTCGTGCCTGCCTTCGGCGACCGATACGACGACCTCGAGAAGCGTCGCTTCCTGCGTGACTACGAACGCCACATCGAGCAGCTGGCTCGGGCTCTCGAGACGGGCGACGACGGGTTCGTCACCAACTACGGTGAGTGGCTCGTGCCCGTGTATCGCCGCCGTGACGTGCCCATGAAGGACTTCATCATCATGCTCGGCGGCCTCCGTGACGCAGCGCTCACAGTGCTCCCCCGCGACGAGGCGCGCCTCACGCGCGAGCTCATCGAACGGTGGGCAGCGCGCCTCAAGCACCACGGCCGTCTGCCCGGCGACCACAAGGGCAACCCGATCGTCCGCTTCCTCTGGAAGGGCGCCGGGATCGGCGACGATTCGGTCATCTGATGACCATCAAGTGGGTCAAGGTCGACCCCCTGGTCATGAACGGCGAGCCGTTCTGCTTCGCGACACGCCTGACCGTGCGGAACATCCTGGAGATGCGTTCCAACGGTCTCACGCCGGCTGCGATGCTCGCCCAGAGCCCCGAGCTGCGCCATGTCGGGATCGCCGAAGCGTTCCGCTACGCCGCTGAGCACCCGGAACGCTACGCGTCGTTCTTCGAGCCTGACGGCTCGCTGCGCGGACCAGGGTTCACGGCCGAGGAAGCGGCAGCCCTGCCGGAGGACCTCCGCACCCTCGCCGGCGTGGTCGTGAGCCGCGGCGAGCCCGAGCCGATCGCCGGTTACCGCTGAGCCTCGTTTCGGGACTCGGGAGGGCCGGTGCTAGCATGGCCGATGTGACGACCGAGACGACCGAGCAGCCGACCACGACCATCGACCCGCAGGCGCGTGCCACGGAGCTCGCGATCCTCGACGCTCTGCGCGCGGTGGTAGACCCGGAGATCGGGATGAATGTCGTCGAGCTGGCCCTGATCAAACAGATCGTGCTAGGCCCGGATACGACCGAGGTCCGGATGATCCTGACCACGCCGTTCTGCCCTTACGCCGGATCGATGATCGCCCAGGTCAAGGAGCAGACCGAGACCGTGGTCGACCACGAGGTCAAGGTGACGCTGCTGGCCGAGCGCTGGGACCCGCGCGACGCGGGTCTTGTCTGGTAGCCGCTCGAACGAGCCGCGCGACCCGACCGGCCATCACGGACAGCGCGGTCGCGACAGGACGCGGCGATGACGGGACGACCGGCCTGCTGTTCGGCGGCCGCGTCGACAAGGACGACCCACGGACAGAGGCGTACGGCACCGTCGACGAGGCGGTCGCGGCGTTGGGCCTCGCTCGCGCCGAGGCCGGCGAGCTCGCGGCCGCCGAGCGGCTACCGCGTGACCTGGCTCAGCTCTCCGACCTGATCGTCCGGCTCCAGCGCGGCCTGTTCGTGGTCGGTGCCGAGCTGGCCTCGAACCCCGATGCCTGGGACCGGTTGCGGGATGGCACGACCCGTGTCGATGAGCCCATGCTCGTGGCAGTCGAAGCCGATCTGGCGGCCCTCGAAGGGCTCATCGAGATGCCCCGCGAATTCATCGTGCCGGGCGCATCACGGCTTTCGGCCGCGCTGGAGCTGGCCCGGACCATCCTCCGCCGCGCTGAGCGTCGGGCCGTCTCGCTTCGGCGCGACGGGCGGGTGGCCGGCCCGTGGCTGGTGCCGTACCTCAACCGAGTCGCCGATCTGCTCTGGGTCATGGCCCGTGCCGCGGAGCAGGGTGAGCAGCGCGCATCCATCACCGCTCGGGTGCGCCCGGAGTAGCCCGACGGGGTCATGGACGGTCGCCGCTAGACTATCGACTGTCGTCACATCGACAGCACCGCTTCGGAGAAGGAACCAGACACGTGTTCGATCGAGATCGCAACCCACCCGACCGCTACCAGAGCCCGTTGCCCGGCCAGGCGCCGTACGGTCAGCTGCCGCCGTCCGTCCACCCCGGCGGCGTGATGATCAACGGCGAGCGCGTCGGCGCTGTGCCGCGCGAGGGCTTCCTGACGATGAGCTTCGTCTGGATGTTCGTGGCGCTGCTGGTCAGCGCCGCCGCCGCCTACTTCGTCTTCGCCAGCCCCAGGGCGCTCCAGTTCGTCGCCCAGTACTACATCGGGCTCATCCTGGCCGAGCTGGCGTTGGTGTTCGTCATCAGCCTGGCGATCAACCGCATCGGCGCGATGGTCGGGCTCGCCTTGCTCTTCATCTACGCCCTCCTGAACGGCCTGACGATCGGCGTGATCGTCTACGCCTTCTTCGCGTCGGGCCAGGTCTCGGCGGTCGTCTCGTCCTTCCTGGGCGCGTCCGCCATCTTCGGTGCCGCCGCCCTCTACGGCTTTGCGACCCGCCGCGATCTGACCGGTATCGGCGGCATCCTCTTCATGGGCCTCATCGGGCTCGTCGTGATGTCGTTCGTCCAGATCTTCTTCTTCCGCGACAGCAACACGTTCAGCCTGGTCATCGGCGCGGTCGGTGTCCTGATCTTCACGGGATTGACGGCGTACGACGTCCAGCGACTGAAGAACGGCCAGATGCCGGGCGTGAAGGATGCCCAGTCGGCGTCGGTCATCGGCGCGCTCAGCCTCTATCTCGACTTCATCAACCTCTTCCTGATGCTCCTCCGCATCTTCGGCTCATCGCGCAACTGACCCTCACAGCACGAGGCAGACAGAGCCCCGCCCGAGCGGGCTCTTCTCGTCCCACCCGCCGTTCCTGCGGCCGATCCGGGGCTACCATCCCGTAACGGCCGCGGAAGATGCGAGCGGCCGCGCAGCAGGGAGTGCGGCCGTGGAGCGATCGCGCGTCGGGTTCTGCGGCCTAGGGACGATGGGTGCCGCGATGGCGGCCAATATCGCGCGCGCCAGCTGGCCGTTGACCGTCTGGAACCGCACGCCGGGCCGGGCGGAAGCTCTTGTCGAGCTCGGCGCGAGCGAGGCCAAGAGCCCGCGCTCGCTCGCCGAGACAGCCGAGGTCGTCGTTGTCTGCGTCTCCGACACGCCCGATGTGGAAGGCGTGCTGTTCGGCACGGACGGCGTCGTGGAGGGCGCCGCGGCCGGCTCGCTCGTTATCGACTGCTCCACCATCAGCCCAGCCGCGACGCGCGACTTCGGGGAGCGACTCGCGGCACGCGGCGTCACGCTCGTCGATGCGCCGGTTTCGGGCGGCTCGGAGGGTGCAGTGCAGGGGACCCTGACCATCATGGTCGGCGGCGACGAGGCCGATGTCGCGAGGGCTCGACCTGTCCTCGAGGCGATGGGCCGCTCCATCACGCACATGGGGCCCATCGGCGCCGGCCAGGCGACCAAGGCGGTCAACCAGGTCATCCTCTGCGGCACGTACCTCGGGGTGGCCGAGGGGCTGGTCCTGGCGATGCGGGCGGGTCTTGACCCTGAACGCGTCGTGACTGCGCTGAGCGGCGGCGCCGCCCGATCGTGGGTGTTGGAGAACCGCAGCGCTCGGATGATCGCCGACGAGTACCCGCTCGGGTTCAAGGTGGCGCTCCACCTCAAGGACGTGATGATCGCGCTGGGGATGGCACGGGAGCTCGGTGTCGCGATGCCGGTCGCGGCGCTCGCGGCGCAGCTGGAGAACGGGCTCGTGGCCGCCGGTCATGGCGACGACGACGTTTCGGCGC
>JACCXQ010000227.1 GCA_013696945.1 Chloroflexota bacterium
CGGGTGCGCAGAACCCGATGGCCACCGCATCATCCGAGACGGTCCGACGGAAGGGGATCGCAGGGTCGGTGGGCCCTGACGCCTCAGCCAGGGTCTTCATGGCGAACCAGGTCCGTTGCTCACGGCGAGGGCCGCGCTCGACGACCACCAGGCGCCAGGCCGCGCGATTGTGGCACCGGGCCGCGTCGCGAGGTGGCGCGGGGACCGGCGTCGAGCTGGGCGTCGGGGAAGTGGCAGGGGTGGTGATCCGTGACCTGGTCGAGGCCGTCGCGCTTTCGACCGGCTGGATCCCGGGTGCCGACGGCACCCACGGCTTCAGGATCGCCACGACGATGACGACCATCACCACGGCGACCGCCAAGGGAAGTCCACGGCCCGCGGGGGCGAGGTGCTGGAGGGTCGGACGGGTCGAAGCCTCGAGAGGAACGTCGAACACGGGGCCACGCTGTGACGGCCCGGCGTCGGGCCGCACGGGACGAGGCGGGTCAGATCTCCCCGAGATAGGCGCGCCGGACATCCGGGTTGGCGGCCAGCCCGGCCGCCGTGTCGGCGAGGGTGACCTGGCCCGTCTGGAGGACGTAGCCACGGTGCGCCACGCTGAGTGCCTGGAGTGCGTTCTGCTCGACCAGCAGGATGGTGGTGCCCTGGTGATTGATGTCCGCGATGATCTGGAAGATCTGCTGGACAAGGATGGGCGACAGTCCGAGAGAGGGCTCGTCGAGCAGGAGGACGCGCGGCCGGGACATCAGCGCCCGCCCGATGGCGAGCATCTGCTGCTCGCCCCCCGACAGGCTGCCACCGCTCTGCGTCCGACGCTCGCGCAGCCGCGGGAACAGCGTGTACACCCGTTCCATCCCTTCCGACTGCTCGGACTTGGACCGGATGGTGTACGCGCCCATCTGGAGGTTCTCGACGACCGACAAGCGAGAGAAGATCCGCCGACCCTCCGGCACGTGGCCAAGGCCCCGCGCGACGAGGCGATGGGCCGCGACGCGCGAGACGTCGTCGCCGTCGAACGTCACCGACCCGCTGCGCGGATGCAGCAGGCCGCTGATGGTCTTGAGCGTCGTCGTCTTGCCCGCACCGTTCGACCCGATAAGCGTGACGATCTCGCCTCGGTGGACCTCGAGGCTCACACCCTTCAGCGCGTGGATGTTGCCGTAGTAGGTGTGGACCTCGTCGAGCGATAGCAGCGGGGCGTCTGTCGATGCCGGCTTCGCCCCCTGCCCACCCGCTCCGACGGCCGTTCCGGTCACGTGGCCGGGCTCCCGAGGTATGCCTCGATCACCTTGGGATCCGCTCGCACCTGTTCCGGTGTCCCCTCCGAGATGCGCTCGCCGTGGTCGAGGACGGTGATCCGGTCGCTGATGCCCATGACCACTTTCATGTCGTGCTCGATGAGCAGGATGGAGAGACCGAATCTCTCCCGCAGGCGACTGATCAGCGCCATCATCTCGGCTGTCTCGTTGGGGTTCATCCCTGCCGTCGGCTCGTCGAGCAGCAGCAGGACCGGCTCACTGCCGAGCGCGCGCGCGACCTCCAGGCGCCGCTGGTCGCCGTAGGGCAGGTTCTTGGCCAGGGCGTCGTCGCGGCCGCGCAGCCCGACCAGCGCGAGCAGCTCGCGCGCCCGCACCACGGACGCGGCCTCCTCCGTGTAGTGCCGGCGCGTGCGCACCGCAGCGTCGACCAGGTTGGCGCTCATCTTCGAGTGCATGCCGACGAGCACGTTCTCGAGGGCGGACATGTTCTGGAAGAGGCGGATGTTCTGGAACGTGCGCCCTATCCCCGCCTGGACCATGTCATTCGGTCGGGCGCTTCGGAAGATGCCCAGCCGAACCAGGCCCCTGGTGTACCAGACCGGTCGGATGATGGCCAGCAGGAGCATCGCGATGAGGGCGAAGAGCGTCGCCACGATGCTCAGCAGGATCGCCAGGTCCGTCCTGAGGATGAGGCTGACAGCGGCCCCCATCGCGCCAACGATGATCGCCGGCACGACCCAGATGATCGGCTCGAGCCAGGTCCGGATGGGTCGCGCGACCATCTGGCGACCGCGGAACTCCACGACACCGGCGGTGGGGTCCTGGATGCCCGCGACGACGTTGAAGAAGGTCGTCTTGCCGGCGCCGTTGGGCCCGATGAGGCTGATGATCGCGCCCGCCGGGATCTCGAGGTCGACCTCGCGGACCGCGAGCAGCCCCCCGAAGCGCTTGGTGACCTTGCGTGCCCGGAGGACGGGCGCGCCCTCGACCGGGTCCACGCCCACCAGCGCGGTCGCGCCGAGGATGGGGTCGACCTCGGCGACCTCGACGTCCGCCGCTTCGTCATCGATCGGCTCAGGGACACCGGGCTCCAGCGGTTGGGGATCGAGCTCGCGGTCCTGGTCCTCGTTCATCGCGGAGGCTCGCCCATGGCGCCCGTGACCTCGGCGTCCAGACCCTCCCCGCCGATGCTGGGATCCTCCGCGACGTGCAGCTCCTCTTTCCGCCTACGGCTGGGGAAGAGCCCTTCCGGTCTGAGCAACATCATGAACACGAGCGCCAGGCCGTAGAGCAGGAACTGGTATTGCACGAAGTCGATGTCCTTGAGGATGGGGATGCCCAAGTTCTCCATGAAAGTGTTCATCTGCGTGAGGACGACCGACTGGATGATGGCGATCACGAAGGCACCGACAGCTACGCCCCAGATGTTGCCCATGCCACCGAGCACGACCATGGCCAAGACCGTGAAGGAGACGGTGAACAGGAACTGGTCAGGATCCACCACGGTCAGCTTCGCTGCGTTGAAGACTCCGGCGAAGCCAGCCGTCGAGGCGCCGAGCGCGAATGCGAGCAACTTGGTCGTGACCGTGTTGATGCCGTTGCTCGCCGCCGCCAGCTCGTCCTCGCGGATAGCCATCCAGGCCCTGCCCAGCCGTGATCCCTCCAGTCGATAGATCAGCACCAGGGTCAACGTCAGGATGACCGCCATCAACACGTAGAAGGGCCATGGGTTCAGCAGCCCGAACTCATACCCGGCGAACTCCGGCTTGTACAGGCCGCCGATCCCGTTCGTGCCGTTCGTGTACTCCTCGGCGTTGCGAAAGACGATGGGCACGATCTCGCCGAAACCTAGTGTCACGATGGCCAAGTAGTCGCCGCGTAGGCGAAGTGTCGGAGCGCCCAGCAGGAGCCCGAAAGTGGCTGCCACCAGGGCCGCCACCACGATCATCAGGACGAACGGGAATTCGTTGCCACTGAAGGGCGAGGCACCGTAGGCGTACGTGTACGCGCCGATAGCGAAGAAAGCGGCGTAACCAAGGTCGAGCAGCCCGGCCAGCCCGACCACGATGTTGAGCCCGAGTGCCAGGAGCACGAAGACCCCGGCGCTGGAGAACGCGCCCAGCCACGGGTTCTGGGGGAGCATCGCGTTGAACGGCGGGATGAGTACGAGGAGGGGCAGAAGGGCAGTCACGAAGGCCATGCCGAGCACCACAACCAGCGACCGATGGCGCTGCGCGTACCAACCCGCGGCGGCACGGAGGCCCTGCGGTGGCTCACGGCCGGCAGCCAAGTCGTGCGCCCGCAGAAGCTGGAACGCGCTGCCGATCAGCAATGCGCAACCGATCAGTGTGGTCCAGACACCCAGCCCCAGACGATCCACGGCGAACTTGCCGCCGCCCATCACGTCGAAGGAGATCGAGAGCAGGATGCAGCCGACCGCCAGGGCACCTGCGAGGCCCACGAGTACCCAGCCGGTAGGGATCCGCGCGGGGTCCATACCGAGGAAGACCGCCAGCGCCGCCGCCACGAGGCCGAACACGAGCGCGCCGAGCGGCAGGATGCCGAGCTGGATCCCGAGCGCGGCGGGCGTCCAGGGGAGCGCCATCGCCACGGCCATCAGCGCCGCGCCGGCGATGGGCACGAGGTTGATCCGTGCCAGCGTGCGGTTCATGCTCGTTCACCGACCTGCTGGCCGAGGATCCCCGCCGGCCGGAAGACGAGTACGAGGATCAGCACCCCGAAGATGATCGCCTGCGACCAGCGGGTGAACCCGAAGGCGGTC
>JACCXQ010000228.1 GCA_013696945.1 Chloroflexota bacterium
GGCTCGCCTGTCTCCGGTCGGACTTCCCCTCGCAGGATCCCCCGCGCGATCTCCAGAGCGAAGAGTGGATTGCCTCCTGATGCCGTCGCGATCTGAGGTAGGACGGGCCGGGCGAAGCTTTCCCCCAAGCGCGCACGAAACAGCTCGTCGAGCGCAGCGGGGCCAAGAGGCGCAGGCGTCAGCCGATGGGCATCGCGTTGCGAGAGACCGCCATCGAGCAGCGTCGGGAGGAGGTGTGGCTCTCCGGGCCGCAATGCCGCGACGACCCCGACCCGTTCCGCTTCCAGGCGTCGGAGGACGAACCCGAGTACGCGCGCCGACGCCCTATCCATCCACTGAAGGTCATCGACCGCGACGAGGACCGGCGAAAGTCCCGCCATCGAGCGAACGATCCCAAGGGTCGCCACCGAGACCGACCGCTGATCTGGCGGTGGACCCTCAGGATCATCCATCAGGACCGCGACTCTCAGCGCGCGATACTGGGGCACCGGAAGGCTCGGGTGCGGCTCCTCGAGGACGCCTTGCAGCAGGTCGCCAAGCGCTGCGAACGCAAGCGAAGCTTCCGACTCGGCGGGATGGCACACGAGGACGCGGTACCCACGAGCTCGAGCGGCGGCGACTGCGGCTCTCCACAGCGCCGTCTTCCCCGCCCCGATCTCGCCCTCCAGCAGGAGAGCGGACGGCCCGATGGCGATCTCGTCGAGGAAGCGCTCGATGGACGCGAGCTCGCCCGACCGGCCGAATATGACCTCGGACATCCGGACGACCGATCCCCCATCCCGGACTGTCGATGAAGCCAAGAGCGCCCCCCTCCCACATTTTGTTGCGACGTAGCCTACGCCCCGCTCCCGCAGAGGACCCAGGGCCCGGCCTCCGTGGACCCGCCCGGTCCCGAACAGCACGTTCATCGATAGCTGCTCCCCCATGGGACGTCGTCCTCGCGGCATCTAAAGACTGCGGGTTCCCCTAATGGAATGCCTGCGCTGCCGGGACTACGGTGCATCGAGGATGCCCGGATAGGCGATCCAGCCCTGCAATCGCACGAGGAGATACCCGATGCGCATGACGAGATGGTCCACGCTGCTCTTAGCGGCACTCATGGCGATCGCGATCCCGGTCGGCGCAGCTGCCCGAGTGGCGGACAGCGGCACCACCGCACGTGGAGCGGCCGCTGCGCAGGCCGACGTGACCCGTGCGGTCAACACGTTCACCAACATCCCGGTCACCGGTAGCGCCGCGACAGGACAGACCTTCCGCGGCGTCGTCGATATCGTCAACTTCCGCCTCATCGACGGGCAGTTGGTGGCCGTCGGCGAGCTCAGCGGTCGCCTGCGCGACGCCGCTGGGAACGTCATCGCCACGATCACCGATCAGGTCGTTCGTCTGCCGGTCCGGATCGGCGGCAAGAGCACCTGCGACATCCTCCATCTCAAGCTCGGCCCGTTGGATCTCAACCTGCTGGGTCTGGTGATCCATCTCGATCGGATCGTCCTGGACATCACGGCCGAGGCGGGCCCCGGCAATCTTCTGGGCAATCTGCTGTGCGCGATCGCCGGACTGCTCGATCCACCTCTCTTGAATGGCGTGCTGCGCGACCTGCTCCGCGCCGTGCTGGGTGTCTTCCAGCTCTGACACTCACATCCAACAGGGACGCCTGGGAGGTCACCGGCCCGTCTGACCGGTGACCTTCCTAGTTTCTCCCTTCGAGCGATCTCCACGAAGCAGGACGCACGGACGTGGCGAGCCCGACTCGTGGCGTTGACCGCCAAGTCGCCACGTGGTGAGATAGCGGCCGCTTGCGCCCGTGCGCCCGTAGCTCAGTGGATAGAGCGGATGGCTTCGGACCATCAGGTCGGGGGTTCGAATCCCTCCGGGCGCGCCACCCCGCCGCGGCGCGCGAGGCGACGCGGAGGTCCTGGTCCCACGTTCGCCTAGACTTCGTCGCACATGTCCGACCCTGCCGCGTCGCCGCGCGGCGACCCCATGCTGACCGGGCCGCTCGACCGCGCCGCTGCCGTGCCGATGCTCGAGCAGGCATGGGATCTGGCGATGACCGGGGAGTGGGAGCAGTCGGGAGCGCTCTACGGCCGGCTCGTGGGCAATGCCGATGCCGAGGTCCACGTCGCGGCGCTCCTCGGACTCGCCGAGGCGCGCTACAGGATCGACGATGAGCCCGGTGCGCTCCAGGCGTGGATCGCCGCGACGCAGGCGCCGGAGACTAGCAACACGTGGCGTGCGTGGAAGGCCCTCGCGGCCGCTCGAGTGCGCGAGGATGATCTCGTCGGGGCCACGCGCTGCTACCGCGAGGCCGAGAGGCGGGCGCCGCCCGAGGAGCGGCCGGAGATCGCATCGAGGCTGGGGTGGCTGACCCGGGAGTCGGGTCAGGGACGCGTCGCGGAACGGCACTTCAGCCGCTCACGCGCCGGTGGCGTCCCGGCACCCATAGCCACGTGGACCATCCTGGCCGTGACGGTCGGCATCGGCGTGTCGCAGCTGCTGGGCAACCAGGACCTGTGGTTCCGGCTGCTTGCGCTGATCAAGCCAGCGGTCGCCGACGGCGAGTGGTGGCGGCTCGTCACCGTGGCCCTTGTCCACGATGATCGGTCATTCCTCCACCTCGCCTTCAACATGTTCGCGCTGTACATGGTCGGGCCACTCGTGGAGGCGCTCTACGGCTCGCCGCGCTTCGTGCTCGTGTACGTGCTCGCGGCGGCCGCCGGCTCCGCGGCCAGCTACGTCATCTCACCGGGCGTCAACGCGGTCGGCGCCAGCGGGGCGATCTTCGG
>JACCXQ010000251.1 GCA_013696945.1 Chloroflexota bacterium
AGGACCGGCTCCCTGATGCGACCCACCAGCCTCGGAGTGGCCGCGGAGGCCGACGCGTCTGGAGTCCCTGCGATGTCGTCTGGTTCGGGCGACGGTGCAGGGAGCGGCGCTTCGTCGCTGGGCGGCGTAGACCGGCGCATGGGCATGGGCCGCACACGATACGCTGCCGGCCTCGGCTCCGAGTCCCATCAGCCGCGCGCCAACGCCATCATCGCGGCGGGTACCATGCCCGCGCAGACTGCACGGAGGGCTTCACGCGACCAATGACCGATGTGGCCCTCGATCCCCTGCCCGCCCCGGCCGCACGCCCCATAGCGGCGGCGTCCTCGTTCTACAACGCGGTCCTCACGCGGCGCGTCGACCAGCACGAGTCGCTCGCCTTCTTCTGGGTGGCCTACACGGGCGAGCCGGTCGCATTCGAGCCGGGCCAGTACCTGACCATCGGTGTCGAGTCGGACGGGAAGCTGCTCCAGCGCCCGTACTCGGTGGCGAGCTCGCCCCGTGACGCTGCCGATGGCTACGAGTTCTACGTCCGCCTCGTGGACGGCGGGCTCTTCACGCCGCTCCTCTGGCGGCTGGATGTGGGACAGGGCATGAGCATGAAGGGGCCCAAGGGCAAGTTCATCCTGGAGCCCGGCGACGAGCGGATCCATGTGTTCATCAGCAGCGGGACCGGGATCGCGCCGTTCATCTCGATGATGAAGACGCTCATCGCTGATGGCGCCCCGCGGCGTGCCGTCGTCCTGCATGGCGTGAGCTATGCGGAGGACCTGGGCTATCGCGATCTGCTCGAGGACTGGCAGGCGTCCGGCGAGTACCCCGTAACGTACGTGCCCAGCGTCTCACGCCCCGCCGCGCCGGAGAACGCCAGGTGGACGGGCCGCACCGGCCGGGTCGAGACGATCATCAACGATGCGTACGACGACCTGGGCCTGACCACGGCGGACTCGATCGCCTACATCTGCGGCAACCCGGACATGATCCTTGCGGTCGAGGAGACCCTCCAGGGTCGCGGTTTCCCCGAGGAGCAGATCAAGAAGGAGCTCTACTGGCCCAAGGGAAAAGCGCCCACCGCCGCGCCGCGGATCGCGGCAGCCATCGACCCGAGCGCGCCACAGACCTGAGGTTCGCGACGGGGAGCGCTGAGCCGGCGACTTGCGCCGCCGGCCCTCGCTTGTCAGCGCGTGGCGAGTCGCGTGGCGGGGACCTGCTCGCGTCCGGGCCGCGGCCCACGAAGCATCGAACCGGCAAGGGTGCCGACGAGGAACGCGAGGACCAGCCCACCGGCCACGAGCACCGGGTCGAGCCCCGCGGCCGGCGCCGGGTTCGCCGTCGTAGGCGCTTGTGGCGCGGCAACAGCCGCCGACGGTCCCACGCGGATCGGCGCATAAGCCTGGGGCTCCAGCACCAGGTCGCGAAGCTGGAACGTATAGCTCCACTCGCCGGCGCTCGGGAAGGTCACTCGGGCGACGTAGTGCCCGGTCGGGCCCTCGGGCGTGGCATCTGCCGCGACTACCTCGCCAGTCTCGGCATTCCGTGCGATGAACGTCACCTGTTCCCAGCTGATCGGCGTGACACCGTGCTGTCTGACCTCGATCCCGATGACCTGCTCCTCTCCGGCGCCCGGGTCCGGCGGCACATCGGCGATCGTGGCCGTGGCCGAGCCGCCAGCGAAAGCGGTCGTCGTCAGCATCAGCACGGCGACCGTGGCGAGCCAGCCGGTCGTGAACAGCCGCACGACGCGGGGTGTTCGTGGCATCAGTGACCTCCTCCTTGGGGGCGTCGGGCGCCAGAGGCCCGTGTCCTCCCTACACCGGCGCCGGGTCGGCGGTTCCATCGCGCAGGAGCACGACCGGAGCGGCGAGCACCACGACGACGAGACCGGTGAAACCGATCAGCCCCCCGAGCGGCCATGTCACGCCGATGGCGTACGCCGCCGCCAGTGTCCAGCGGTCACGTGAGGGCCATCCTCGTCGGGTCGCGCGGGCGGCGAAGATACCGACTGCGGGCAGGAGCAGCGTGGCGTCGTAGACCCACGCGTGCGAGCTGACCACGAGCCCGGCCGCACATGCCAACGCCACGGCCTCCGCCACGGACCAGCGCCGCAGTGCAGGCACACACGCCATGACCACCAAGCCTCCCACCACATACCCGGCGAGGGCGAGGAACCCAGTGCCCAGCATGAGGTCGAGCCGTGCGCCGAGCCCGGGGAGGCTGACCGCCTGCCAGCCGTTCGCTCGCAGGTCGGCATCTCCGTAGGCCCGGACCGTCGCGATCCAGTCAGCCGGCCAGGCTAGATGGCCGCCGGTCGCGAGGACGCCCGCGGCGTAGTGGACGCCCAGTGCGACAGCGACCACGGCGACGCCCGCGAGCCGTCCGCGCAGCAGCAGCGTTCCGAAGAGCGGCGCCGCCAGCTGCGGCTTGTAGGCCAGTAGCCCGACCCACGCCCCGGACGGCACATCCCGGCCCCGAGCCAGCGCGGCCGCACCGAGGACCACGAGCAGCAGCGCCACCGACGTGTTCTGGCCGGACAGGATGCCCGCAGCGGCGGGCCCCCAGGCGAGAGCCCCCAAGAGGACCCAGCCACGCGGCAACCCCAGGAGGTCGGCGCCGACGCGCGCCGCCAGCACGAGCGCGCCGAGCATGAGCGCGGCATG
>JACCXQ010000094.1 GCA_013696945.1 Chloroflexota bacterium
GCTACACGCAGCTGCTGGGCTCCACGGTCTACGCCGTCGTGTACGGCCTCATCCATACGGCCTTCGTGCTGCTGGTGCTGACACTGTTCTTCGGCCTCGATCTGTCCCGGGCCGACTTCATGACGGCTGCGATCTTCACGCTGCTCGGCTCCCTTTCGCTGGTCGGGATCGGGATGATGGCCGCCATCCTTCCCCTCCTCTATGTGGAGCGCGGCGCACAGATGACCTTCGTGCTGCAGTCGCTGCTGCTGCTGTTCAGCGGCGTTTACTTCCGCATCGAGATCCTGCCCCACTGGATGCAGGTCGTCTCGAGCTTCTCCCCGGGCACCTATCTCCTCGATGGCGTCCGGCGGGGGTTGATGGACGGGACGCCGGTCACGTCGCTGGTCCACGACGTCTGGCCGCTGGTCGTGATGGCCGCCGTCCTCATCCCGGTCGGGGTCTGGACGTTCGGCCGGGCGGAGCGCTACGCCAAGCGGACCGGCAAGCTCAAGCGGGTCGGCTGATGGACGCGAAGACGCCCCAGACCGGCCCGCTCGAGGGCCTCGGCTGGTCTCCTGAGCGCGAAGCCGCGTTCGCGACGTTGCGCGCCGATGGATCGATCCCCGGACGCGTCGTCTCCCACGGCCGCGGCCAACTTCGCGCGGAGACGGCCGTGGAGCCCGTGCTCGTGATCGTGCAACGCGGCTTCCGGCGGGCGGCATCCGGCCCGGAGGATCATCCGGCGGTCGGCGACTGGCTCGCCCTGGAGCCACTCGGCGGCGGCAGCGCAGCGCTGCGCGAGGTGCTGCCGCGCTCGAGCGCTTTCATCCGGCATGACGCCGCGGAGAACGGTGGTGCCCAGGTCGTGGCCACGAATGTGGACACCGTCCTCCTTGTATCCGCCCTGACGCGCGATCTCAACCTGCGCCGTCTGGAGCGCTATCTCGCCCTTGCGTGGTCCAGCGGCGCGGAGCCGATCGTGGTGCTCAACAAGGCTGACCTGTGCGACGACGTACCGGCGCGCGTCGCCGAGGTCGCGGCCGTCGTAGGTGATGCCCGCATCCTGGTCCTCAGCGCGCGGACCGGCATCGGCCTCGATCGCCTGCAGCCGGAGCTCGCAGCCGGCCGGACGCTCGCGCTGTTGGGATCGTCGGGCGTCGGCAAGTCGACCATCACGAACGCGCTCCTCGGCGCGGAACGACAACTCGTCCGCGAGGTCCGCGAGGACGACCAGCGAGGACGCCATACCACGAGCGCACGGGAGCTGTTCCGGCTCCCGGGAGGCGCGCTACTCATCGACACACCCGGTATGCGCTCGATCGGGCTCTGGGAGGCGGGAGAAGGCCTGGAAACCGCGTTCGGCGATGTCGAGGCCCTGGCGGCGTCGTGCCGCTTCAGCGATTGCCGCCATGAGGTCGAGCCGGGCTGCGCGGTGCGTGCGGCGGTCGCGTCGGGGGAGCTGGGTGAGGATCGCCTCGAGAGCCGGCGAAAGCTGATGCGGGAGATGGCGTCTGTCGAACGCCGCAACTCGGTGGCCCAGGCCCGGGCCGAGAATCGGCGATTCGGGCGGATGATCCGCGATGCGTGTCGGACGCAGGCGCGGCTGCGCGGGCGGCCCGAAGGTGAGTGATGTCGACGGTCTCCATTTCCGGCCCTGGCGCGGCGAGTCGGACCTGCCGGAGATGGCGCGCGTGGCGAACGCGGCCTGCGAGGCCGACGGCGACGAGGATGTCGCGACGGTCGAAGGGATGCGCGTGGAGTACGCCGATCTGACGAACTCCGATCCATACCGCGATGCGATCCTGGCCGAGGTCGATGGCCGGCTCGTGGCGTATTCCCGAGTGGAGTGGGAAGACCAGACGACCGGCGGCCGAAGCTACGTGTGCTTCGGGTTCGTGGACCCCGTGTGGCGCCGGCGCGGCATCGGTCGGGCGCTGCTTCACGCCAACGAAGCTCGCCTTCGCGAGATGGCCGCCGCGCACGCCCACGATCGGCCGCGCTGGTTCGGGTCCTGGGGTTCGGATCGCAACGCCGGCAACACCGCTTTACTCCTCGATGAGGGCTACGTAGCCGTGCGGCACTTCTACGAGATGCTGCGCCCGGACCTCGACGGCGTGGAGGAGCTGCCACTCCCGTCAGGGATGGAGATCCGCCCGGTCCGACCAGAGGATCACCGACGCCTGTTCGATGCCGACGCCGAGGCGTTCCTGGACCACTGGGGCGGCATCGACTCGTCCGATGCAGCCTTCCGGCGCTGGACCCGCGACCCGAACTTCGATCCGTCGCTGTTCGTCGTCGCGTGGGACGGCGACGAGATCGCGGCGGCCGTTCTCAACCTCATCGACCCCGAGGTCAATGCCCGCTATGGGGTCCGGCGCGGAGTCCTCGATGCGGTCTTCACTCGGCGGCCGTGGCGCCGGCGCGGGCTGGCCAAGGCACTGATCGCGCGATCGTTCGTCTTGCTGCGCGAGCGAGGCATGACTTCCGCATGGCTCGGCGTGGATGCGGAGAACCCGCACGAGGCGCTGGGGCTCTACAAGGACGCCGGCTTCGCCATCTACCGAAGCTCATCCGCGTATCGCAAGCCGTTCGACCCCGTAGTCGGCCCGGAGTGGGGCTAGCGGCAGGTCCGGCCGTGGGGCCGTGGGGCGTCGCCGTGCGCCGTGGGGCGTCACAGGTTCGGACTGACCGGTGTTCAAACAATGTGCCGGGTCCCAGTGCCGAGTCGGCACGGCGGAGGTTCGAACTGGCCGTCGTGTCACTCCAAACGTTCGATCCATTCGTTCGGACGACGGACCGCCCCAACGGATCGGCGCAAGCTGCCGATCTCGCCGGTCAGTTCGCACCTGGAACGTGCCGAGCCCCGACCCTTGTCTGCGAGTCTACGTGACCAGGCGCGCCGCTCCGAAGGCGCTCAGAGCAAAAGTCGGCGCTCCCGTGCCACCCTTGCCAACCATTCCCGTTCCTGTCCGATGGTCGTCGCGGCGCCATGGCCTGGCAAGACGTGCAGGTCTTCATCCAGACCTGCTAGGCGGCTGAGCGACTCGACCATCGCCTGGGGTGACGCACCCGGTAGGTCGACGCGTCCCCAGCCCGCGCGGAAGAGCGTGTCGCCGGTGAAGAGGAGCCGCTCATCCGCGGCGAGGAGACAGACGGAGCCCTCCGTGTGGCCGGGGGTGTGCAGCACCTCGAGGCGGATCGAGCCGAAACGGATGGTCGATCCTTCAGCAAGGTCGAGCGCCGGCACGCTCGGGGGGATATCGAACGGTGCCCAGATCGGATCGGGCGAGATGAGACCGTGGCGATCATCGAGATGCGCGGCGAGCGTGGCGCCGGTCGCCACC
>JACCXQ010000067.1 GCA_013696945.1 Chloroflexota bacterium
AGGTGAACGACGAGGTGACGCCGAGGTGATGCAGGCGTCCCTCGTCGTCATACAACCCGAGCAGCAACGACCCGACGTGGGTCCCGGGACCGTTCTTGTGCCACCGGAACCCGGCCACCACGCAGTCCGCGGTCCGCGCGTGCTTGATCTTGAGCATCGCGCGCTTGCCCGGCTGGTAGGGCGCGTCGAGCGGCTTGGCGATCACGCCGTCCAGGCCCGCGCCCTCGAAGCGGCGGAACCAGTCGGTCGCCTCGTCCCTATCGCTTGTCACCGGCGTCAGGTGCACCGGCGGGGACGCATCCGAAAGGACGCCCACCAGCCGCGCCCGTCGCTCGGCCTGGGGAGTGCCGCGCAGGTCCTCGTCGCCGAGTGCCAGGAGGTCCCACGCCACGAACGATGCCGGCGATCCGGCGGCCAGCAGCCTGACGCGCGACGCCGCCGGGTGGATGCGCAGCAGGAGCGCCTCGAAATCGAGCCCGTCGCGGCCGGCGATGACGATCTCCCCGTCGATGACGCAGCGCTCCGGGAGGTGGGCGCGGAACGGGTCGGCAAGCTCGGGGAAGTAGCGGTCGAGGGGCTTGAGGTCGCGGCTCTGGGTGTACACCTCGTCGCCGTCGCGGAAGACGATGGCCCGGAACCCGTCCCACTTGGGCTCGAACAGCCAACCGTCGCCGGTCGGTATGCCCTCGGCGGGCTTCGCGAGCATCGGCTCGAGCGGCGGCTCGAAGGGCAGGCGCACCGACGCAGTGTAGTCACCGACCGGCGGATGCCAGGTGGCGAGGCTACGGCATGGTAGCCTCAGACCGTATGCCCGATCCGACCTTTCGTGGTGACCCGTACAGCGTCCTCGGGGTGCCGCACCGCTCGTCCGACGCAGAGATAAAGCGCCGCTGGCGCCATCTGGCCCGCGAGCATCATCCCGACAATGCGGCTGGCGACCCGACCGACACGCGTCGACTCACATCGCGCATGGCGCGCATCAACGCCGCATACGACCTGCTCCGCGATCCGATCCGGCGCGCCCGCTACGACGCGACTCCCGGCGCGCGACGCGTCCGCGACGCGCAGGGTGGGGGCGCTCCCGGAGGGATCTGGCCGGCCGCTGCCAGTGCCCGGGGGTCATCCGCAGGACCGCCCCCGCCTCCACTGACCCGACCTGTCACGGCACGATTCGACACGACCGCCGCGTACCGGCCGCGGAACGCCACAACGAGCCGCGGACGGTCGCCGCTGACGGGTCACCCTCCCGCCGGCCGGCGCCGAGGCGAGAGCGAGCTCCGTGCGAGCATGCCGACGGGTCCCGTCGAGCGCCGTGCCAGCGGGCTGCGCCCGCGCCTCCCGTCGCTCGAGGCGGCCAGGGCCACGATGCTGGAGTTCGGGCGGTTCCACGGGCACACCCTCGGCCAGATCGCCGAGTCGGAGCCGACCTACATCGATTGGATCGCCAGCACGATCACGCGTGACCGTGACCTCGTGATGGGAGCTCGGGTCGTCCAGGCGGACCTCGACGAACGAGGCGTCGAACGCGGATCGCGGCAGGCGCGGGCAGGGTCCCGAAACGCGCGAGACGACGCGACCGAGGTGACGGCGGCGCGCTGAGCCCTTGGCGAGGCGATGGGTCGGTGCCCTCCCAGGGCCCCGAGGCCCGGACCGGCTGCCCGCCGATCCGACCGCACGGCTGAGGGATGGAGCGATAGACCGATGAATCCGCCGTCGCACCCCCCGACGCCCGGTCGACCCGGTTTGGCCGGTTCGTCCAGTTACTCGACTCGTTGCCCGGGAACGATGATCCTCCAAGAACGTTGCGGTTCGCAGCGCCCTGTTCGGTGCTGATGCGAACGCGCCTCAAGCGGGGAGGATGGCCTTCCCTGGCCCGGTGATCGACGCCTCGGAGCCGCCCCCAGGAGATCGGAGACGACGGCGATGCCCACGATACGACCCCGGGCTGCCGGCCTCAATGGCGCCTCGGTACCGTTCCGTCAGGAACGATGTGACCCCGACCCTGAGTCAGGTGCGGTCGCGGCCGGGGCGGTCAGGCGCGGTCGAGGTCGCTACTTTCCTCCAACGATGTGGGCTGGCAGCGCGTCGATGCCTGTGCCGCCGCCGCGGCTAGGCCGAGCCGTGCCGACTCGAACGCAGCAAGAGGTCGGAGGCCGGCATCGGCGACAAGTCTCCGCACGTCATCCGCGACTCGATCGCGCAGCCCCGCCGCCCAGCGGCGACCCAGCCAGCTTGCGTGTGCCAGCAGCACGCGGTTGATCAGGAACGATGCGAAGAGCCCGCCCGCGACGAGTACGACCGGCGATGGGACCGGTCCGAGGAACGGCACCTCGAGCAGCGGTGTCTCTGCCCGCCCGACGCCCGCGAAGAGTGCGACGAGCCAGATGATGCCAACGACCAGAGCGGCCGTCGCAGCGTACTGGGCGAGTCCAAGGAGTGGCCAGAGCCGGCTCGTGGGTGCGTGGAAGCGCGCAGGTTCGGCGGCGACCGCCCGGTCCACGGCTGCGCCGAGCCGCTGTGTCAGCTCGCGGGTGTCGCTGAGTGGCGCGATGCCGGGACGCGCCCCGGCCGGGAGCCTTGGCAGTGCTTCCGCGACGAGGTCGCGGATCGGCGCCACAGCACGGACCAGCGATCCACGATCGCGCCAACGCCGCAGGTATCCGGCCGGTTCGGCCCGCCGCTCGCTCCGGCCGCTGCCTCGCTCGAGGATGGTCCGGACGAGCCCCAGCGGTCCGCCACCGCGCGGCCGAGCGGCGAGACGGGTGGCTTCGACCGCCTGTCGCCCGAGACCGTCGAGGTCGACGACGCGCAGGACCTCCCGCAGGACCTCGTCGGCGGCTGCGGCCCGCCGCGTCTCGCTGAGGAGTGGCTCCACGACGCCTGCTCGAGGGTCCAGCCCGGCCTGCGTGCAGAGATCGGCGATTCGTGCCGCGGCGTCGGCGGCGAGCCTGCCGCTGACGACGCGTTTCGCCTCCACCCCCTCCGCGAGCCACGTCCTGAGCTCGCCGATCTCTCCGAGGGCAGATGTGAGCAGCACCGGAAGGCGCGGCAGGCCCTCGCGTTCGAGACCATCGGCAAGGTCGCGCCGCAATCGTTCGGCATCGTCCGACGGCACGCGATCGACCTTGTTGAGGACCATGGCCTGCCGGCCGAGGCGCCGGACCCACGCCCGCAGGTAACCGTCGTGAAGGACCGCATCCTGGTACTTCTCGGGGTCCGAGACCCAGAGCACCGCGTCCACCTTCGGAAGCACGGCATCGACCCTCGCGCGATGCTCGGGCGCGATCGAGTCGAGGTCCGGGAGATCAAGGATCGCCACGCCATCGAGATCCGCGTCGTGATGGGTCTCGACATGGGCGCCGCCCAGCCACTCGATGAGCGGACGCGTCTGGCGCTCCTGATCCTCACCGACCCATGCAACGGGCTCGGCCGTCGTCGGGCGTCTGGCACCGGCGCGGGACACGACGCTACCGGCGACGGCGTTCAGGAGGCTCGACTTCCCGACCCCGGTCCCCCCACAGAGAGCCAGCACGTAGACATCGCCCGGGAAGCCGCTGCGTTCTGCGATGGTCCGCCGCGTGGCCGCCGCGTTGCTCGTGTCGAGCCCGAGGCGCCCGGCGGCGTCGATCGCCTGCTCCAGTGCCTCGATACAGGCCGGCAGCTCCATCCCGGGCTGGTCAGGCGGGGACGGCGGCCGGCACGCTGTCGACCGTTCGTCGCAGCTCTGCGGCGAGGCTGCGCAACTCTGTGCCGTCGGGCACGAGACGGTCGAAGCGCGACCGCTCCGCGCCCATCAGCTCCTCGAGCTTCTCCCGAAGGCGATCACGGGCGCGCTCGATCATCTCCTGCACGGCCGCCTCCCCGAAGATCGCGTTGAGCAGCTTCTGGTTGAGGAATGCGGTCGCCGCAGCGATCCCGACCTCCGCGCCGGTGATGCCACCGGTGTGGGCGAAGACGCCGAGCATGACCGTCACGGCACCTGCGTTCACTCCGACCGACACGCCGCGCGCCACGCCGCGTTTCGTCGCGCCTGTGGCGGCAACGTCGGTGGCGATCGCACCGACCCACTCCCCCAATGCGTCGCGTGTCGCGTCGGCGAGTCCCTCGGAGGCGGACCAGAGCGTGGCATCGGTCGCCACGAGGCGCGACCCGAGCGAGTCGTTCGACCAATGCGTCGCCGTACGTCGGGCGGCATCGCCGGCGTGCGCGACGACGAGCGACGTGAGGTCGTCCGTGGCCCCCTGCTGCACTGCGGCCACCGGCGCCGACGGCATCCCGCGGAAGAGCGAGAGCAGAGCGCCACGGACCCGTCCGATGCCCGACGAGAACGCCCGCGTGATCTGGTCGGCCCCCACGAAACTGTGCCACTGGCGGATGACCTCTTCGCGCAGTACGTCTCCCCGACGGAGCTGCTCCATCAGCAGCCGCAGCTCCTCGGCATGATCGGCCGCGGCGATCCGGCGCAGGGCGTCGGCGTCGATCGCGGCGTGCTCCACGTCATCGGCCACGGCGTGCGTCAGGGGAGCGAGACCAGCCAGTGCGCCGGCCAGCGCCTGCTCGGCCAGCCGACGCCGCGCGGCCCGGTCCGTCGCGAGCCACTCGATGCGTCGGAGAAGCGGCTCCACGGCACCTGGCTGGAGCGCCGCGCCGCTCGCGTCGAGCGCGCCCTCCGCGACACCGATCACCTCGAGCGGCCCGGCCTCAGTCCCGGCCTCGCCGCCCGGCGCGGCAAGCGCCGTTCGACCGACCAGCCTTCGAACGTCCTCCAGCACGTCCGACGCGTCCGAGCCGGGCGGGAGGCGGTTGACCACCACCACCAGCGGGAGCCGGCGCTGCTCGATACGCTCCAGCACGTCCCATGGCACGCGATCGGCATAGCGGGTCGCCGTCGTCACGAAGACGCACATGTCGGCAAGTTCCAGGAGGGTGTCGGCAAGCGCGCGGTTCTCGCGTTCGACCGAGTCGATGTCCGGGGCGTCGATGACGGCGAGCCCGCTGCGCGCGCCGCTCGTCGTGTGGTCCAGGCGTTCGGACGGCAGGTTCGCGAGCGGTCCGGCGGATCGAAGTCCGGCCAGGTCTGCGTCCGTGGCAAGGACGACCGCGTCGCGCGTGGTCGGGCGGAGCACACCGGTCCGGCTCGCCGGCGCGCCCGCGATCGTGTTGAGAAGGGTCGACTTGCCCGAGCCGGTGGGGCCCAGGAGGACCACGACCAGCGGCGCATCGAGGTCACGCGCGCGGGGCAGCAGATACGAGCGGGTGTGCTCCAGCAGCTCGCGGGCTCGGGCGTCCGGTTCGCTGACCGCACCCGGCTCCGCGTCTGTCGCCCGCACGAGCGCCCAGCGACGCTCCGCGAGCGCCACGAGCCGCTCGACGAGGGAGACGATGTCGGGGCGATCGTGATCGTTCACGAAACGATCATCCACCATGGACGGGGCTGTGGTGCGATCAGGCGGGGTGGCTCGTCTTGCGGCAGCGTCGCAGCGGGATCGTCCCGGGCGACGGCCGGGGTCAGCGGCGGCCGACGATGCGCCAGGCCACGTTGTGGCGAGTGAAGCAGGCGTTCTTCACTCCGCGCTCCTTGAACACGTCACAGGACAGAGCTGCGCTGAAGTCGAAGACGTAGCCCGGAGGCCCGTACGGTCCGCGGTCGATGACCGGCGCCGTCGCCGTGATGCCGTGCCAGCGGAACTGCACGAGGGTCCCGCACGGGAGCGTCTTGTGGGCGACCCCGATGATCTTTCGCGTGTAGCGCTGCCCGCAGGCGGTCCGGTTGCCGAAGAAGTCGCTGCCGTACCAGGTCACGGTCGGCGCGATGTTCCAGGCTCGCGCCGCCGCCCTGGCTCGCTTTTCGTTCGCCGCGTGCCTCTCCGCGGCGCGACGCTCGGCTGCTCGCTGTTCCGCCGCTCGTCGTTCGGCCGCTCGTCGTTCGGCAGCGCGCTGCTCGGCCACTCGCTGCTCGGCCACTCGCTGTTCGGCCGCTAGCCGCTCCGCTGCTCGTCGCTCGGCACGTCGCTGAGCGGCATCGTCGATGGGCGTGGCGGCTGCGCCCGCCGACGCGGCGAGCGTCGGGGGCGTGAGGATGATCAGCGGGCGCGGCGCGAGCATCTCGTGGAGCTCGTCGGGCCGGAGCAGGCCGAGGAGACCGATCGTGGGATCGGCAGCGATCAGCTCGCTGGCGCGTTCGGCGACGCTCGCGTGCTGACGGGCCGTCGGGCCGGCCTGCATGGCGGAGTCCTGGAGCATTAGGGTGCGCGCCTGGATGGCAGGTCCGGCTGCCAGGGCGCCCACGATGGCAAGGGCGGCGGCCACGGATACGGTCGCGGGTCGGCGGTCTGGGAACGGCCGACGTCCTGGCTGCGATCGCCCGTGCCACCTGAGGAGGCGCCGGAGCATGGCTCTCCGTCGCCCCTGGGTCTGGGGCACGAAAGTACTGTATCAGACCTGCATCATCCATGCCTCTATGCAGCAAACCTCGCATTTCATGAGCATTACAACAGCCACCGGTGGACGGTCGGTCGGAGCTGCGTGCTAGAGTCGCCGCCATGACCGATGGCTGGCGCGAGCGCGAGCGCCGCTGGGCGGCCGAGACCCTCCACCGAGCCCGGGAGCGAGCCCCCGAACGGAAACCGCGCTTCAGCACGATGAGCGACGTGGAGGTCGAGCGCCTCTACTCGCCGGTCGATCTGCAGGGGGAGCGTGCCGGCGGCGGTGGGCCCACTGCTGTCGACCATCTTGGCGACCCACTGCGCGGCTCCTCCGGCGTGTCATGGGCTGAGTTCGACCCTCTCCGCGACATCGGATACCCGGGCGAGGCGCCTTTCACCCGCGGGATCCATCCGACCGGCTACCGGACACGGCTCTGGACGATGCGCATGTTCGCGGGCTTCGGTGCCGCCGAGGACACCAACGAGCGCTTCCATCAGCTGCTGCGAGCCGGCCAAACGGGTCTCTCGATCGCGTACGACATGCCGACCCTCTACGGGTACGACACGGACGACCCCGAGGCGGACGGGGAGTTCGGCACGTGCGGGGTGGCGGTCAGCTCGCTCGCCGACATGGAGATCCTGCTCGACGGCCTCCCACTCGACCGCGTCTCGACCTCGATGACCATAAACTCGCCGGCCGCGCCGATCTGGGCGATGTACATCGCGGCGGCCGAGAAGCGCGGCTTCCCGCGCGCGACGCTGGAGGGCACGCTTCAGAACGACATCCTCAAGGAGTTCGTGGCACAGAAGGAGTACCTCTTCCCGCCCGAGCCGTCGATGCGCCTCGTGACCGACACGATCGAGTTCGGCACGCGCGAGATGCCGCGCTGGAACACCATCTCGATCAGCGGCTACCACATCCGTGAGGCTGGTTCGACGGCCGTCCAGGAGCTCGCCTTCACGATCGCCGATGGCATGGCGTACGTAGAGGAGGCGCTCCGGAGGGGCCTGCGCGTCGACGAGTTCGCGCCGCGGCTGAGCTTCTTCTTCAACAGCCACAGCGACTTCTTCGAGGAGATCGCCAAGTTCCGGGCCGCGCGGCGGATCTGGTGGAAGTTGATGACGCAGCGTTACCGTGCCGAGAACGAGCGGTCGACCTGGATGCGCTTCCACACGCAGACGGCGGGCGTGTCGCTGACCGCGCAGCAGCCGCTCAACAACCTGACGCGCGTGGCCATCCAGGCGCTGGCCGCGGTCCTCGGTGGGACGCAGTCCCTGCATACCGATGCCTACGACGAGGCGTGGGCGGTACCGTCGGCCGAGGCGGCGCTGTTGGCACTGCGCCAGCAGCAGGTCATCGCCGCGGAGTCGGGCGTGACCAACACGGTCGACCCTCTGGGGGGCTCGTGGTTCGTCGAATCGCTCACCAACGAGGTCGAGCGGCAGGTCTGGCAGTACCTCGACGAGATCGACCGCCTCGGAGGCATGGTCGCGGCCATCGCTGACGGCTACCCGCAGAAGGAGATCGCCGATGCGGCGTACCGTTTCCAGCGCGAGCTCGACGCGGGCGAGCGGCACATCGTCGGGGTCAACGCGCATGCTGATCCCGACGAGGAGCTGGCCATCCCCCTCCTCGCCGTGAGCGAGGAGAGCAAGCGGCGCCACCTCGATCGGCTGGCTCGAGTCCGCCGGGAGCGGGATGCCGACGCGGTCGGCCTGGCACTGTCCCGCCTGCGCGACTGCGCGTCCCGGCCGGGCTCTCGCGAGGCGAACGTGATGCCGGCGCTCATCGATTGCGCCAGGGCCTATGTGACCCTGGGCGAGATGTGCGGCGTCTTCAGAGCCGTGTACGGCGAGTACCGCGAACCGGTGGCGGTCTAGGCAGTTGAGCGTCCTGGAGGTGCGGGGGTGGGCCGCGGACCACCATGCTCTGGCCGATTTCCTGGAGGAGCCGAACCTGTCGCGGATCGGCACCGTCGACAACGACGGCGACGCGCATGTCGTGCCGGCCTGGTACCACTGGGACGGCGGGCGCTTCTACGTGGGATGCCAGGCCGACGATCACAAGGTCGCGAACGTCCGCCGGACGGGCCGAGCTGCGCTCGAGATCGATGGCGACATCCGCAGGAAGCGTGGAGTCCTCGTACGGGGAAGCGCCTGGATCGTCGACGGCCCCGACGGCCGCGCCGAGTACGTCCGGATCAGCCAGGCGCAGGTCCGTCGCTACCTGCCCGACCGGCCACCCATCGAGATGGCGAACAAGATGGCCGAGAAGGGCGAGCCGGTGGTCATGGTCATCGATCCGGAACGCATCCTGAGCTGGGGCCGCTAGCCATGTACACCCAGGCGATGGAGTTCCTCGAGGACGAGCGTGACGCGTGGCGCCCGTACGAGGCCCTCGCCGATCTCCCCGACGAGGCGCTCGACCGCCCGACCGATCTGGCCGGCCCGGGTCACGGCTGGACCGCCCGCGACCTCATCGCACACATGGTCGGCTGGATGGAGCTGGCACTCGAGGCGGCGCGCGAGCTGGCCGTCCGCGAGACCGCCGAGACCTTCGCGCGGGTGGGCCGCGAGTGGGACGCCAAGGGCGACGCGGTCAACGAGGAGCTCCACGCCGCGTGGCGTTTGCTCCCGGCGGATGAGGTGCGGCGTCGGCTCGGCTCCGTGCCGGGCGAGTTGCGCGGGACGTTGACAGTCGTCCCCGAAGCGCGCTGGCTCAAGGACGCCAGCAACCAGGCACTTTTCGCGGAGTACACCGTCGATCACTACACCGAACACCTGCCCGAGCTGCGTGCCGTCCTTGAGGCGTCCGGCGCGCCGTGACCGATACGGAGACGCTCGCCGAGCTCCTCGGGCGCCTGGCCCGCGACGTGGCCGCGGAGCACTCGTCCAAAGACGGGGCTGCCGCGGGGTATTCGCGCGAGGGCCGGCCCTTCGCCTTCTTCGAGGGTGAGGTCGTCGAGCTGCGCCTCCACCCCGACGTCGCCGCGGCAGCCGTCCGGACGAACGACACGACGTCCTCCGACAAAGGCTCGGGTTGGGTCCGCGTCGCGCCTTCGACGGTCGATCGCTTCGTCCTCGACCGGGTCGAGGCGTGGTTCCTGAGCGCGTGGCGGGCCGCCTCGGACGACGCTTAGGCGCGGATGAGCGACACGAGCCAGTCACCTCGCGGCAGTGGATGGGTCCGCCTAGTGCCCACGGCGGTGGATCGCTTCGTGCTGGACCGGGCCGAAGCCTGGTCCCTCAGCGCCTGGCGCTCAGCCCGGCCCTAGGGCCGATCAGCCGCTACGTCGGCGTGCCGCTCTGCCACCCCACGGCTGGCGGCGTCCGTGGAGACCACTTCCGGGGGCCGGGCATCGTCGATGTCAGCGTACGACTCGATCAGCTCGATGACATTCAGCACGTTCGCGATGTCGAGCGGGTTGGAGACGATGTCGAGGAGGGGGCCGAGCCCGCGGGTCATCATGAGATAGACCCTCAGATCTTTGGCGAGGCCTGAGCCGAGCAACGACGGATCGGCCTGCACGGCCGCCTGGATGGCAGCACCATCGGCGTCCGCCCGAGCCTGTGCGATCGCACGGATCAATGCCGGGACCCCCCAGACGACGAATTCGTGCTCGGTGGACCTTGACGTCACTCGCAACTTCTTGCTGAGGAAACGAGAAGCGTCTGCGACCTCGACGATCGTCGGGAGGAGGATGCTCATCTGACCCTTGACCCGATTGAACGGGTGGGATCGGAATACCAGTCGCCAGTTGGTCAGGTGCAGCCGACCGCCGATGGCTTCCTTGCCGGCGAACCCCGCCCAAGCCATCGCCCGTGCGGTGTCAGGGATCGCCGCGAGACCATGCTCGCGAAGCATGACGACCGCGTTCGCGTTCTTGCTGGCCAGGACACGCTCGCCTGGGTAGAGCGTCGACCGCAGGTCGTCCATGGCGTCGTTCGAGCAGCGAGCGCGGCTTAGGCGGTGAGCTCTTCCGTTGGGGCGGGAGCGGCCACGGCGAACTGCTGAAGGCCGAACTGCTGCTCGAGCTGCTCGAGCGGCCGGAAGCCCACGACGCCCTGCGGCTGCTGGCCGGGACGGAAGAACGCGATGGTCGGGATGCTCATGACGTTGAACGCCTGCGAGAGCCCGGGGTTGGCATCCACGTCGACCTTGACGACATCGACCGCCCCCTCGTACTTCTGCGCGAGCTTCTCCATCTCCGGTGCGACCATCTTGCAGGGGCCGCACCAGGTCGCCCAGAAGTCGACTACGACCGGTCGCTCGTTCTTGAGCACCAGCTCCTCGAACGTCGCATCGGTGGCTTCCTTGATGGCCATGGTTTGAAGATCCTTTCTCCGCCGGTCGGCGGACTTATCGATGTCGCGCGGCGCTCAGCCCGCCAACGCCTGGATGAGCCGGTAGGCCTCGAGGACCCGTGGGTCCGCGAGACGGTAGAGGACCGTGTTGCCGTCGCGCCGGGTCTCGACCAGCCCCGCCGCCCGCAGGACCGCGAGATGCTGGCTCATGTTCGGGACCTGGCAGCTGGCCTCGCGCGACAGGTCACTGACCGATCGCTCGCCGCCCGCGAGGACCTCGAGGACGCAGAGCCTTTTGGGATCGGCCAGTGCGCGGCCGATGGCAGCGCATCGCTGGCGGTCGCTTTCGGTCGAGACGTCGGGGCAGTCCGTGATCACGGTCATGGGTGCGCAGTGTCGCACTGTTTGCGCAAGTACGCAAATTGCGATACTGATCGGCGATACCTCCGCGGCGCGAGCCCCTGGGCGCCCACCCTATGGGTCTATCGGCCAACCAGCATCGTTGGGTGACCCTCGGCCGCAGGCTGATCGGCGGTGCGGCGCACCCGATGGGCACTGTGGCCATCGGCAAGCCCGCCGTTGTCCGTTAGGCGCGCGCCGGATCCCCGGTCAGTCGTACCCGAGCTCGCGGAGGCGTTCCTCGCCGATGCCGGCGTGATGGGCCAACTCGTGCACGACCGTCCGCTGGACCTCGCGCGCCAGCTCGAGCGGATCGGGGAAGTCCTCCTCGAGGGGGAACCGGAAGAGCGTGATCTTGTTGGGGAAAGCCACCCAGTCGGCCGCGTACTCCGTGGCAGGCGTCCCCTCGTACAACCCGTACAGGACATCGGTGTCAGGCGTCCCGGCGATGTGCAGCTGCTCCTCCTCTGGCTCGTCCTCGATGACGATGGCCACGTTCTCCAGGAGCGCACGGAACGGATCGGGAAGGTCATCGAGCGCCTGTTCCACGAGCCGCTCGAACGGCTCGTGGTGGACGGGATCGGATGCGCTCCGACGGTGTGCGTGGCGGCGTGCGAGGGTCCCGCGTCGACGTATGGGCATCGGTCCGTATGCTAGCCACGTGACGTCCGGCGAACACGCAGCGGAGCCGGAGTCGTTCGTCATCCGCCTCCAGAGCGGCGAGCGCCTTCACTACCTCGATTGGGGCGCTCCCGGGGCGCTGAGGGACCCCTCGAGGGAGCCGGGAGATCCCTCGATCGCGCCGGGGGACCCGCCGCCGCTCCCGCTGGTCCTGGTCCACGGCATCGCGCAGACGGCGTGGAGCTGGGCGCCGGTCGCGCGCCGGATGTGTGCCGTGACCCGGGTGCTGGCACTGGACCTGCGCGGCCACGGGCTGTCCGACGCGCCACGCTCCGGTTACGACCTGGAGACCCTCGCGCTCGATGTCCTCACCGTCATGTCGGGCAATGGATGGGGGGTCGACGTCGGCGGGCCGCCGGCGGTGCTCGCCGGTCACGGCTTCGGGGCGCAGATCTGTGTGACTGCCGCCGCTTCGCGACCCGGCTCGGTGGCCGGCGTCGCACTCCTGGACGGTGGTTGGGAGGAGGTCGGCGAACAGACTCGCTCGACTCCGGCGGAGTTCCTCGCGACCATCGCGGAGCCGCCCGAGGTGCTCGCATCGATGGACGCCTTCCTCGCTGACAGGCGCGACTTCGATCCGGGGACGTGGGACTCGGATCAGGAGCGCGCTGCGAGGGCGCAGGTCGACCAGAAGCACGCCGGCCACGTGGGATCGGTCGTCCGCGCGGGCGTCCTCCGCCAGGTCGTCGACGCGATGTTCGCCTACCAGCCGCTCGAGGCGCTCGCCAAGGTCGCAGCTCCGGTCGTGATCCTCGTTGCTGAGGCGGCCACGGCCGACGACGAGGATGAGCGCGAGCGACGGCTCGCGCTCGTGGATGTGACCCGAGCGCGAGGGGAAGCTGCGTTACCGCCGCCACGAGTAGTCCGTTTCCCCGGCGCGGGGCACAACCTGATGCGCTACCGCGCCGCTGAGGTCGCCGACGAGCTGACAGCGCTGCTCGGGTCGGCCGCTACCAGCGCTCGAACGCCGGATGACCCGGCTTGACGGCGACGAACGTACCGCGGCAGGTGGCAGTGACGATGCCATCGGACGAGAGCGTCGTGTCGATGGTCGCCCTATCGTCGCTCGCTTCGCCGACGATGGCGCGAAGCCGGACGGGGCTGCCCGAAGGGGTCGGCTTCAGGAGCCGGACGTGGAAGTCGGCCGTCACCGTGGTCGGTGGATGGTCGGCGGCGGAAGCGCGCATCAGGTGGTTCGCGGCGGTCCAGTTGGAGTGGCAGTCCATCAGGGTCCCGATGATGCCGCCGTTGAGGATCCCCGGGAACGCCTCGTGATGAGAGGCTGGGGTCCATTCCGCGACACAGGCCTCGCCGGCCTCGAAGGAACGGACATGGAGCCCTTTCTCGTTCGCCGGCCCGCAGCCGAAGCAGATCGTGTGGGGCGCGAATCGCTCCTGGAGGCTGAGCTCGCTCGTCACGGGCCCGAGTCTAGCCCGGTGCTCGTCCGAGGCTCCGGTACGATGGGCGGGTGAGCGACCTCGCACTGCTGCTGCTGGTGATCCTCGGCGCCGTGCTTCTCTTTCGCGGCCCCAAGGTGCTGCCACGGCTGGGCGCCTCGTTCGGACGTGGCGTGCGCGAGGTCCGCGAGGCCACCGACCGCAACTTCCGCCGCGCCGACGATGAGCCGGAGCGGCCTCCTGGCGAGTAGTCACAGATGAGCGATCTGCCCAGGCACGTCCGCACGCTCGTCGATGAGATCGAGCGCGAGATGGGGGAGGGGCGGGAAGCGGCTGTGATCGAGGGATCCGGCGCGGCTGGTGATGCTGGCGCGGCCGTCGCGGAGCAGCGCGCCGACGATGGCGAACATCCCGACGGCCCCGTCGAGGAGGCCGTCCGCGAGATCCTGGTCGAGATCGGCGAGGATCCGGACCGCCAGGGGCTGGCCGGAACGCCTGGGCGCGTGCATCGGATGTACACGGAGCTCACGGCCGGGTATCACGTCTCCCCCGAGCGGCTCATCAATGGCGCCATCTTCGAGGTCGACTACAGCGAGATGGTCGTCGTCAAGGAGATCCCCTTCTACAGCCTCTGCGAGCACCACCTGCTGCCGTTCTTCGGGTCAGCCGGCGTCGCGTACATCCCGGACGGCCGAGTACTCGGGCTGTCCAAGATCCCGCGCATCGTCGAGATGTACGCACGACGGCTGCAGGTCCAGGAGCGGCTGACGCAGCAGGTCGCCGACTTCCTGATGGAGCAGCTCCATCCCAAGGGCGTGGGCGTCGTCATCGAGGCCACCCACCTGTGCGCCGTGATGCGCGGTGTCCGCAAGCCGGGCACGATCATGACGACGAGCGCCGTGCTCGGCATCTTCCGCTCGAACGACAAGACGCGTGCCGAGTTCTTC
>JACCXQ010000276.1 GCA_013696945.1 Chloroflexota bacterium
GCCCTCGGGAGTGCTCGTGGCATGGGCGCTGACCACGTCCACCTCGCTCGTGTCGATCCGCGCCTTCTCCAACGCGCGGCGGCTCGCACGCAGCGCGCCTCTGCCTCCGGGCGCCGGGAGCGTGATGAGGTGGGCATCGGCGGTCGCCGCGTAGCCACACAGCTCGGCGAGGACGTGCGCACCGCGCCGCTCAGCGTGGCCGAGCTCCTCCAGGATGAGTGTCGCCGCGCCCTCAGCGCAGACGAAGCCATCGCGCCCGGCGTCGAAGGGGCGGCTCGAACCTGCGGGGTCGTCGTTGCGGGTGGAGAGCGCGCGCATCGCGCTGAAGCCGCCGACGGTCGTCTCGTGGACGGGCGTCTCGGAGCCACCGGCGAGCATCATCTCCGCGTCCCCACGCAGGATGGCCTCGAATGCCTCGCCGATGGCGTGGCCGGCCGATGCGCACGCGCTGACCGCCGCGAAGTTGGGGCCGCGGGCGCCGGTGCTGATGGCGACCTGGCCGCTGGCCATGTTGGAGATGACCATCGGGATGAAGAACGGGCTCAGGCGCTCGGGCCCGCGGGTGGCCCAGATGGCGACCTGTTCCATGAGCGTGGGGATGCCTCCCAGCCCGGAACCGATGAGGACCCCGGTGGCGTCCGCTTCATCGCCCTCCAGCCGCTCGGGCAGCCCGGCATCCAGCATCGCCTCCCGTGAAGCGACGAGAGCGAACTGCGTGAACCGGTCGTTCCGGCGCAGCTCCTTCCGGTCGAGGACATGACTGGCATCGAATCCCGGGACCTCGCCGGCGATCCGGCTCGTGACGCGGGACGGATCGAACGCCTGGGTGGGACGGATACCCGATCCGCCCGCTACCAGCCGCGACCACGTGGATGCGACGTCGGTCCCGAGCGGCGTCACCGCGCCGAGGCCGGTGATGACGACCCGGCGAGGCTCGTCGGTCATCGGATCGATCTCCCCGTTCGGACCGTGGCCGCCCGGTAGACGTCGCCCGGCAGCCCTCGCTCCGAGAGCTCGGTCGCGACCAGCTGGGCATCGTACGAGGCACGGAAGAGCTCGGCGCGTGGCTCCGTTCCGTCCATCGAGAGCATCGCCCAGCCGGCTCCCGGGTCGCCATCGAACGAGTAGCCGCAGGAGCCCGGGTTGCAGATGAGCTTCCGGCCCAGCTCGCGGACATCTGTTGCGTGGGTGTGGCCGCAGGCGATGACCCGTGCATCAGTTCGCGTCACGCGCTCGACCGTGACGGACGGATCGAGGTCGGCGGGCAACCCACTCGTCTGGCTCCCCGGCGAGGCATGGCAGACGAGGACCATGTGCTTGCCGAGATGGACGCGCCGCTCGGCTGGCAGCCGGCGCAGCCAATCGAGCTCGTCGTCTGCGAGCGCGTCATGCGCCCACTCCGCGGCGGAGCGATCCTGTGGCGAGACCTCCTCGAGCCAGGGAAACGCGGCCGAGAAATCGAGGTCCGCGACCGCGATGTCCGTATTGCCCTGGACCACGATGGCGCCACCGGTCTGCTCGAGCTCCCTGATCCGCCGGACCACTGCGGCTGGCCGCGGGCCGTGGAGGACCAGGTCACCCGTCACGACGATGAGATCCGGTCGCTCGGGAGCGATGGCCATCAGGGCCGCCTCGAGCGCAAGCTCGTTCCCGTGCACGTCCCCGAGCACACAGATGCGCGTCGCCATCAGCGGAGCGCCCCCTCAGGCGGGATCACGAATGAGATGAGCGCCTCGCAAGCGACCTCGCCGTCGACCGACGCGACGGCCCGTCCCTTGCCGAACCTCCGGCCGAGCTTCTCCATCGTCACTTCCAGCGTCAACCGGTCGCCAGGTTGCACGATCCGCTTGAAGCGACACTCCTCGATGCCCGCGAAGAGCCCGATCCGGTCACCGAATCCGGGCTGCCGCGCGACGTACACGGCCATCGTCTGGGCGAGCGCCTCGACCTGGAGCACTCCGGGCATGACCGGCAGATCGGGGAAGTGGCCCTGGAAGTACCACTCGGACGCGGTGACGCCCTTCTCGCCCCGGATGTACCCGCGCTCCGGCTCGTAGGCCGTGATCCGATCGACCAGCAGGAACGGCCAGCGGTGCGGGATCAGCGCCTGGATCTCACGCGCCGTCAGGGCGGCCGTCGTCCGAGCGGCCTCGTGCGTCTCGGTGGTCTCGGTCGTCGATCCGGTCATCGATCCTCTCGTGTGGGTCAGCTGGCGGGACGGGCGGCCGAGGCGGCGAGGAATGCGGCGCTGCCCATCCGGTCGAGCGCGTTCGTCGTGAAGCGGCCATCGAGGAACGCCTGGTCGCCCAGGAGCGCCCGATGGAACGGCACATTCGTCTTGAGCCCGGTCACGACGAGCTCGTCGAGCGCGACTCGCGCCCGCTCGATGGCCGTCTGCCTGTCGGGGCCCCAGATGATGAGCTTCCCGAGGAGCGAATCGTAGTACGGCGGGACCTCATACCCGGCAAAGAGGTGCGAGTCCATGCGTACGCCTGGTCCGCCGGGCGCCAGGTATTCGTCGACGCGGCCGGCCTGCGGCCGGAAGTCGAGCTCGACGTCCTCGGCGTTGATGCGGAACTCGATGGCGTGCCCGCGCAGCCCGATGTCCGCCTGCGTGTACCCGAGCGGCTCTCCGGCCGCGATCCGGATCTGCTCGACCACGAGATCGAGCCCGGAGAGCATCTCGGTCACCGGGTGCTCGACCTGGATACGGCAGTTGATCTCGATGAAGTAGAAGTCGCCGCTCGTGTCGACGAGGAACTCGAGCGTACCCAGGTTCTCGTAGCCGGCCGCCACGACGGCACGGACCGCGAGCTCGGCGAGCTCCGCGCGGCGGGCAACGTCGAGCGCTGGCGTGGGCGCTTCCTCGACGAGCTTCTGGTGGCGTCGCTGGACCGAACAATCGCGTTCTCCCACGTGGACCCCGTTGCCGTACCGGTCGACGATCACCTGGACCTCGACATGGCGCGTCTCGTCGAGCCACTTCTCGAGGTAGAGCGAGTCGTCGCCGAACGCGGCGCGGGCCTCCGACCGGCAGACGGTGAGCGCCTGCTGCAGCTCGCGGGCGGACCGGACCATCCGCATCCCGCGGCCGCCGCCGCCGGCCGACGGCTTGATGAGGACCGGGTAGCCGATCCGCGCCGCCTCGGCGAGCCCGTGCTCGTCATCACGCAGCATCCCATCCGACCCGGGGATCGTCGGCAATCCATGAGCTCCGAGCACCTGACGCGTGCCCGCCTTCGAGGCGAAGCGTTCAAGGACCTCGGGTGGCGGCCCGATGAACGTCAGGCCGTGCGCACGCGTCATCTCCGCGAACGTGTCGTCCTCGGAGAGGAAGCCGTAGCCCGGATGGATCGCATCGCAGCCGCTGACGATGGCCGCCGAGAGGATCGAAGCCGCGGCGAGGTAGCTCCGACCGGAATCGGCCGGACCGACGCAGATCGCCTCGTCCGCGAGCTGGACGGCGCGGGATTCCCGGTCGGCTTCGCTGTACGCGACGACCGCAGTGATCCCCATCCGGCGGCAGGCGCGAAGGACACGGACCGCGACCTCGCCCCGGTTGGCGATGAGGATCCGCGTGAACATCAGCCCGGCACCGGCGCGAGGCGGTCCAGCCGCACGAGGTCCTGCCCGTACTCGACCGCCTCGCCGGGATCGGCTAGGACCCGACCCACGACGCCATCCGCGGGCGCTACGACATCGTGGCGGATCCCGAGCACGTCGACGTGTCCTAAAGCGTCGCCCTGTCGGACGCTGCGCCCGATATCGAGGCCGTCGATGGGCTGGTAGTAGCCGACCGCCGGCGATGTGACCATGGCCCGGGAGAGGTCCCGTGCCGGCGGGGTCGGTTCGGCCCCGGCGGGGGCGGCGTGCGGCGCCTGGCGGGCGCGGCGGTGCTCGCCGGCTGGTACGGGGGAACGCGGCTCGGCCGGTACTGCCCCATCGCGGCGAAGCCGGACGCGCCACTCCCCGCGCCTGACCTCCAGCTCACCCAGTCCGCTCGCCTCGAAGCGCGCCATGAGGGCGGGCAGGACCTCGTCGCCGACACTCCCCAGGTCGAGCGGTGCCCGCGGGGGACGTTCGGAGCGCTCGTCTGGCACTCAGATCTCCTCGCGCAGTGGTGGCTCGTCGACCTCATCGGCCGCGCCGGGCCGAAGCGGCCCGAGGTCTCCGCTGAGCACGCTCCGGCCGGAGCCCAGGAGGACCCGGAGCCGGTCCGCGATAGTCGGCCGTTCCACCCGCGGCGGTGCATGGGGGCCCGTGTCGGCGAAGGAGCCCATCTGACGATAGCGGTCGTAGCGCTGGTGGAGGAGCACGTCCAGGTCGCGCTCCGCAAGCTCGTCGAGCAGCGGGACGAGCTGTTCGCGCAATCGGCGGGCGGTCTCGTCGGGCGCGGCGTGGGCGCCGTCGGCGGGCTCGCTCACGACTCGATCGATGACACCGAGAGCCTGCTGCTCCCCGGCCGTGATGCGCATCGCGACGGCCGCCTGCTGGGCGGCATCGGGGGTCCGCCACAGGATGCTGGCGCAGCCCTCGGGCGTGATGACCGAGTAGATGGCGTTATCGAGGGCAAGGATCACATCCCCGACGCAGATCGCCAGCGCCCCGCCCGATCCGCCCTCGCCGGTGATGACGGCCACGATCGGGGTCCGGAGCCCGGCCATCACCTGGATCGACCGTGCGATGGCTTCCGCGACGCCGCGCTCCTCGGAGGCAGCGCCGGGGTACGCCCCGGGCGTGTCGACGAACGTGACGACCGGGAGCCCCAGCCGCTCGGCGAGACGGAAGAGGCGCATCGCCTTGCGGTACCCCTCGGCGTGAGGCATGCCGAAGTTGCGAGCGATGTTCTCTTCGACCTCGGCTCCCTTCTGATGTCCCACGAACACGATCGGCCGCCCGTCGAGCCGGCACAAGCCACCCACCATCGCCGGGTCGTCGCCGAACAGCCGGTCGCCATGCAGCTCGACCACGTCGGTCGCCATCAGCCGGACGAGCTCGAGGGTGTGCGGCCGCTTCACGTTGCGGGCCTGCTGGACCCGCGTCCAGACGGTCTCGCGCAGTGCGTCGTCGTCGATCTTCTGCGGCTGGACGAGCCCCACCGATCGCTCAGCCACGGCGCGCCTCCTGGCCAGCGAGCGGGTCGAGGAGGGCCGCCAGCGGGCGCGACAGGATCCCGTTGCCTGTGCCGTTCTCGGCGAACGTGGGCCTGGGCGTTGGGCGAGGCCCGAGGAACAGCAGCAGCTCGATGAGCGCGTCGCGCAGCTCAGCGCGCGGCACGATGCGGTCCACGAATCCGTGCTCGAACACGAACTCGGCCGTCTGGAACCCCTCCGGCAACGTCTCGGCGATGGTGCCGGCGGAGACCCGCGCGCCGGCGAAGCCGATGAGTGCCTTCGGTTCCGCGAGGTTCACGTCGCCGAGCGCCGCGAACGAGGCGAATACGCCGCCGGTGGTGGGGTCGGCCAACACGCTGACGTACGGCACGCCTGCATCGGCGAGGCGTCCGAGCGCGGCGCAGGTCTTGGCGAGCTGCATGAGGGCGAGCGTGCCTTCCTGCATGCGAGCTCCTCCGGAGGAGCTGACCACGATGAGCGGCAGTCGATCCGCGCGGGCCACCTCGGCCGCACGCGTGACCTTCTCGCCCACCACGGAGCCCATCGACCCGCCCATGAACGCGAAGTCCATGACGCAGATCGCCACTCTGTGTCCGCCGATGGCACCGAGCCCCCAGATCGCCGCGTCGCGGATGCCGGTGGACGCACGCGCGGCAGCGAGTCGCTCGGGGTAGGGCTTCTGATCGACGAAGCCGAGCGGATCGAGTGATTCGAGGCCGGCGTCACGCTCCTCGAAGGTGCCCTCGTCGAGCAGCTGTGCCAGCCTCGCGTCGACGCGCAGACGGAAATGGTGGCTGCACTTCGGACAGACACGGAGGTTCTTCTCGAGCTGCTTGTTGTAGAGCATCTCGCCACAGTCCGGACACTTCGTCCAGAGGTCCGCCGGGAGATCGCGCCCGCGCTGGCGGAAGGGCAGCTTGATCGGCATCAGGCTGGTCGCTCGACACGCAGCGACACGGGGCTGGCGGCCGCTGCCCGAGCCCGGCGCCATGCGAGGACGCCGGCGATGGACGCGATCGATACGCCCGACGCGATGGCGCCACCGAGCAGGTAGCCCCGGGCCCGACGCTCGGGGCGATCGCTCCGGATCTGATCTCCGGCCAGTGCGTGGAAGGCGATCAGCTGCCCCGCTGCATCATCCGGCCGGGTCGAGCCGGGCGCTCGGGCTTCCTTCTCGAGCCTCGCGGCGAGGCGTTCCTCGAAGCGGAAGCTGGGATGGGATCGGACCAAGGTGTGCTGGATCAGCCGGGCCGCTTCACGAAGCGGCAGCGCGGGCTCCTCGTCCGCAAGGGTGACCGGGAGGGACCCCAACAGTCGCTCCAGGTAGCGGTCCGTCCGTTCCGCGTCGCGCTCGTGCCTCGACATCATCCGAGACGTCGGGCGACGCTGCGCAGCCCGCGGTGGACGAGCACCCGCACGGCACCCTCCGACCGGCCCATCACCGCGGCGATCTCTCGCGTGCTCATCTCCTCCACGAAACGGAGGACGAGCGCCTGGCGGCGATCGTCGGGCAACTCTGCGATGGCCGCCCACGCGCGTCCGGCGATCTCGGCTGAGGCGACCTGCTCGGCGGGGTCGGGTGTCAGCGCTGCGAGCTCCAGGGCGTCATCGAGCGGCGCCTGCGGATGCCGACGAGAGCGCCGCCGTTCGTTGGCGAGCGCGTTGCGCGCGATCCTGAAGAGCCACACGCGGAAGGTGGAGTCCGCATCCTCGGACCGCTCGCGGAACTTCGGCAGAGCGCGGAGCGCGGAAAGGAAGACCTGCTCGGTCAGGTCTTCGGCTGCGTGCTGATCGCGCGTCTCGTAGAGGGCGAAGCTGTACACCTGGGCCACGTACTTCCGATAGAGCGCGTCGAACGCGCCGGGATCGCGACGGGCCGCCTCGACGGCTGGACGGTCCGCGTCGTACGGGATCGGGCGCGCGGACGCCTCCTCCCTCCCTCCTCCAAACACCGCCAGAGTCTATCCGTTACACCCACGCGCCCGAATCACGTCTGTAGCCGCCGTGTAGCCGGATGCCCGTGTGGTGGGTCTGTCGGCCAGCCAGGAGCGACGGAAGGCCGCGAAGGACTCGATCTTTGGCCGTCCGGCCCAGCCTGTGGGCACCGCCGCCGTCGAGGAGCGTCCCGTTCTCCGATAGACCCACCCCGTGGGCGCGGAGGTACGAGAGACACAGCGCCGAGGGATGCGGAGCGACGAGACACAGGCAGCGGCCACTAGACCACGCGACAGCGCAGCACCTCGCCCGAATCGATCGGGCGCGCCGTCTCGTCTTCCGTCACGAGCAGAGAACCGGACTCCGGATCCACGCCGCTCGCCATCCCGACGAGCACTTCGTCGGCGAGATCCATCATGACCTGCCGTCCGGTCGTGACCTGCCGGCTTTCCCAACCGGCGGCATCGAACTTGCCGTCGCGGAGCGCTTCGATGCGCGCCTCGAGCAGCCCCAGCCACGTGTCCAGCAGTGCGTCCCGGTCGACGTGCCGTCCGCCGGCCAGCTCGTGGAGGCTCGTCATCCCCGCCGCGAGTGCGGGCGGGAAGTCGGACGCGGGCCAGTCGGCATTCACGCCGAGCCCGATGATCGCGTGCCCTACCGCCCCACCCATCGCGACCGTCTCACCCAGCACACCGGCGACCTTCAGCAGGCGTCCGTCCGGCCCATCGGCGACCAGGTCGTTCGGCCACTTGAGGAACAGCGCGCCCTCAGGCAGGCCGGCCACCATCTCGACGGCGTCGACCATCGCCAGGGAAGCAGTCGCCGCGAGGCGCCAGGCGTGCCGCACCGGAAGGCCCGCCGGCCGGAAGCCGGCCGAGACGAGGAGGGCAGCTCCGCACGGCGCGAGCCAGCCGCGGCCCTGTCGCCCTCTGCCCGCCGTCTGCTCGTCCGCAACCGCGACGCAGACCTCGCGCGTCCCGGCATCGAGCCACTCACGAACGATTCGTTGCGTGGAATCGACCGACGCGAAACGCTCCAACCGCGAGAGGAACGGGCGACCCTTCACGAGGTCAGTCTCGCATCCACGTCGGGCGTGTCGGACCCGCCGCTTTGGGCGTCCATCTGCGGCTTTCTGCTACGTGCCCGTCTGGTGGACGAACGGGCGAACGAGCGGGCCGACCATGCCGAGGCGAGGGTGCTCACGCGCTGC
>JACCXQ010000288.1 GCA_013696945.1 Chloroflexota bacterium
ACGGTGCGCTCGGCCTCACCCAGCTGGTCGGCGGCCTCACCGAACCGCTGTATGTGACCAACGCGGGCGGCGACCGGCTCTACGTCGTCGAGAAGCCCGGCCGCATCCGCGTCGTCCGCAAGGTGGATGGCGACTGGCGGATCAACGGGACCTTCCTCGACATCCGCTCCATCGTCGGCGACTCGGGTAGCGAGCAGGGCCTGCTCGGCCTGGCATTCCATCCCGACTACGACGCGAACGGCAAGTTCTATGTGAACTACACGAACAACAACGGCAACACCGTCGTCGCCGAGTTCCGCCGCGAGACCACCTCGCAGGCGGATCGCGGCTCCAAGCGAGTCCTGTTCACCATCGAGCAGCCCTACACGAATCACAACGGCGGATGGCTCGGCTTCAAGGACCGATACCTGTACATCGCGACCGGCGACGGCGGAAGCGGCGGCGACCCCGGGAACCGTGCACAGGACCTCCAGACGCGCCTCGGCAAGATCCTGCGCATCGACCCGCTCGACCCGGACGGCAGCGGTCCGGAGAAGTTCTCGATCCCATCGTCGAACCCCTTCGTGGGGCAGGATGGCCTCGACATCATCTGGTCGTACGGCCTGCGCAACCCGTGGCGCAACAGCTTCGACTCGCTGACCGGCGACTTCTGGCTCGGGGACGTCGGCCAGGAGCTCTACGAGGAGGTCAGCCGCGTCGCGTCTGGTTCCGGCACGAACTTCGGCTGGCGCCTGCTCGAGGGACGCCACCGCTATCCGTCGGGTGATCTTTGCACGTCGGATTGCAAGACGCTACCGGTCATCGAGTACAGCTCGAGCTCGGGCTCCGGCAACTGCTCCGTGACGGGCGGATACGTGGCTCGCCGGGCAGGCACCGACCTCTACGGGCGCTACATCTTCGGTGACTTCTGCTCCGGACGGATCTGGGACGTCCCGACCTCGCAGGACACCGGGGACCCGCTCCCTACTCCGTTCACTTCGGGGCGGCTGATCAGCTCGTTCGGGGAAGGCTTCGACGGGAAGATCTACCTGACCGACCTCAACGGAACGCTTTGGCGCGTCTCCGGGACCTGATCAACCGATCCAGTCGAGCAGCGATCCGAGATCAGGCAGGGTCGCGTCAACGCCGAGCACGAATAGCGCGCCGATCCAGAGGCTGAACACGCCCGCGACGGCGCCCACGACCAGGTACAGGCGCTGACGCGTCTGCGATGCCAGGAAGCCGGTCGTGGTGATGACCACGATCAGAGCGTTCGACAGGACCAAGCCCGTGACGAACGCGAGCAGCATCGGAACGCCGAGCCCGACGCCGACCGCACCGCCGACGGCCGTGATGATCAACACCTGGCTCGCGGTCTCCGCTCCGATGCCGTGGATCATCCCCACGCCGAAGGCCGTCCGCGGCCCGTACGAGCTGGCCTCTACGGGGTCGACGTGGTCGTGGCCGTGGAGCCCGGCCTGCAACCGGCGCCACCCGCCGCGGACCGCATCGAAGACGAGCATCCAGCGGCTGCGCAGCCGGAACTCGCCGCCGCGCCGGATCGACTGGACGAGCGAGATCATCACGTAGGCACCGAGGATGATCAGCGTGACGCCGACGACGCGGCTCATGATCGGATCGATCCAGTCGGGAAGCGCCGCGCCGAAGGCCATCGCCGCGAGGCCGAGAAGCACCACCACGAGGGCGTGGCCGATCGCATAGAGCGTGCCCAGGACGAGTGGCCGTCGCTGTTCGCCGAAGACGCCGCGCGGCTGCCCCTTCCCCGCGGGGCTCGTCGCGAGCATCGTCCCCGGACCTTCACCGCGCTGGACGGCCTCGTGGATCGCCATCTCGTGCGGGCCCCCGTGCGGGTGATCATGCCCGAGCGTGTCGGCGTGGTCTCCGCGGTGCACCTCCTCTGCCTCGACGGCGAGCGAGGTCGTGCTCGTGATGTCCGCGATCGCTGCGATGTGATCCCAGTCCATGCCGTGACGGATCCCGAGCAGCAGTCCCGTCACCAGGACGCCGACCCCCCCGGCTCCGGCGGCGCCCACGATCACCGCTGGCAAGTCATCGATCATCGTCACTCCCTCTCCGCGACCCGAGCGGCCCGATGCCACGATAGGCTTCCCTCGGTGCAAATGCAAGAAGTCGCATCAGCCACTTCTTGCGCCTTCATTGCCTATACTTCGCGCCATGAGCGTCGGCGGATCGGTGGCCGAGCGGGCGGGCGCGTGGGCGTCGGTCCGCGATCGTCTGCGCGAGCGTGGCCTGCGCTGGACGCCGCAACGCCGGCTTATGGTCGATGTGCTCGCGCAGACGGATGGCCACATCACCGGTGCCGAGCTGGTCGAGCGCTGTCGCGAGCTCGACCCCGCGACCATCCCCTCGACGGTCTACCGCACGCTCGACGTGCTCGAGCAGCTCGGCGTCATCCGCCACGGCCACGGGCGGGATGGGCGCGAGGAATTCCACGTCCTGCCGCAGAACGAGCACGGGCATCTGTTCTGCTCGGGCTGCAGTGGCAGCTGGGACATCGAGGCACCCGAGGCGAGTCCGCTCGTCCGCGCGTTGAGGCGGCAGCGCGGGTTCGCCGTCGACCTGTCGCACCTGACCGTGGTGGGGGTCTGCGAGGACTGCTCCTCAGACCGAGGTGTCGCTAGACGGTCTTGAACTGCTCGAACGGCTGCCGACACGCCGCGCAGTGGTAGATCGCGCGGCACAACGTCGGCCCGAACGCGTTCTCGATGGTCGTGTTGCGCGACCCGCAATACGGGCAGGTCGCCTGTGGAAGGACGGGAAGGTGCGGGTCGACACATTCGCTCGTCGACGGGGCGGGCGGGCCGAAGCCGCTCGCGCGAAGCCGCTGCCGCCCCTGCTCGGTGATGCGTTCGCTCGTCCACGGCTCGGCGAACGTCACGCGCGCCTCGACGTCCGCCGCGAAGCCGGAGAGCCGCTCTTCCACCGCGGCGCGCATCACGTCGACGGCGGGACATCCCACGAACGTCGGCAGGATCTCCACGCGGATGCGTCCGGGCGCCACCTGGACACGTCGCACGACGCCCAGGTCGACCACCGAAACGGTCGGGATCTCCGGGTCGTGCACGTCCTCGAGCGCGGCCCATACGGCCTGCTCGAGTGGAAGGCTCGAGATCCCCCCGCTCACCAGACCGCCTCTTCTTCGGACCGGCTGACCATCGTGAACTCCGACCAGAGCCACTGGAACGCGTCAGAGGCCCGCTCGCGATCTCGACCCGACCCGCGACCTGGCGTCGCGCCGGCGATGCGGATCCCTAGTCCGGCCAGCACCGCGCTGGAGCGTTCGAGATGGCGGTCGGCGAGCTCGCTCATCGGCGCGGTCAGGATGCCTGCCTCGAGCAGCGCCGGTTCCCCGTCGAGTGCGGCGAACGGCGTGAGCGCGTCGGGCCACAGCTGCGCGAGGGCGGCCTCGAGCCGCGCGCGGGGCTCGTGGCCACCATCCGCCAGGCGGCGAAGCCAGATGTCCATGTGCATCAAGTGGTACACCTCCTCGCGGCGCAGCTTCGCCACGAGCTGAGCGAGCGGCTGGAACGACGAGCTCGCGAGCGCGCTGAGACGGACCGCGTCCGCATTGTCGTAGAGCCACCGACGTGCCACCGAGAAAGCCCAGTCGGTGCGGGGATGGTCCACGAGTCGACAGTGGCGGTACCTGTCCGCCGGGCGGCCGAAGGCGATCTCGTCGGCGTCCCCGCCGGTCAACTGCGCGAGCATCTCGTAGAGGACCCGGGCGTGCCCGATCTCGTCCTGCGCGAGCGAGCTGAAGGCGACGTCCTCCTCGAGCATCGGCGCGA
>JACCXQ010000294.1 GCA_013696945.1 Chloroflexota bacterium
GGCCGATCCCGGCGAGGCGGCCATGTCCGCTCTGGCCGGACGCAAGCGAACCCACCTCGGGGTCGATGAGCGTGTAGCCGAACCCCCTCAGCCGGTCGACGTTCGCCCTCGTCGCGGGATGGGCATACATCTCCCCGTCCATCGCCGGCGCGATGATGACCGGCGCCGTCGACGCAAGGCAGGTGGCCGTGACCACGTCATCGGCCAAGCCGTTGGCCATAGCGCCAAGCCATCGCGCCGTCGCGGGCGCGACCACGATCACGTCCGCGGCATCGGCAGCAACGATGTGCCCGATCCGTCTGTCGGGCAGCAGCTCGAGCGGATCGAGCATCACCGGTCGACGGCTGAGCGTCTCCATCGTCAGCGGGCCGATGAACCGGGCGGCCGTTGGCGTCATGAGGACCTGGACGTCGGCGCCCTCAGCGACGAACGCACGGACGATCTCGGCTGCCTTGTAGGCCGCGATGGAACCAGTGACGCCGAGCACCACGAGCCGGCCCTCGAGCGGCGATCCGGGCCGTTCGTTCACGGTGTCACGCCTGCGCCGACCTCGGCGTGGAGCAAAGCAAGGCCCTTCATCGTCAGCTGAGGATCGACGACATCGACGACATCGACCAGGAGCGTCATCCACGACGCCGCCGAAAGACCACCGGTCGCTACCACCTTGGGCCGGTCGCTGCGCGTGCCGGGCTGCCCAGCAGCGCCGTGCCGGTCCGGAGCATCGAGCTCGGCGCCGACCCGGGCCACGAGCTCCCGGACGACACCCACGTGTCCCAGTACGGCACCGCTGGCGATCGCCTCGCTCGTGTCCCGACCGATCGCCCGGACCGGGACGGCCGCGGTCACGCGCGGCAGCTGAGCCGTCCCCGAGGCCAGAGCCGCCAGCCCGAGCTCCAGCCCTGGCGCTATCGCCCCGCCCACGAACGTGCCGCTGGCGTCGACCGCGTCGACGGTCGTGGCGGTGCCGAGATCGACCACGATCACCGGTGCGCCATGGAGCCGCAGCGCCGCGAAAGCATCGAGCAGGCGGTCGGCGCCCACACGTTCGGGTTCACGGACGTTCGTGGCGATGGGCAGCGTCCGTGCCGTAGCCTCCAGGACGGGCCTCCGCATCCGAACCGCCAGCTCGGTCACCGCTTCGGTCCAGCCTGGCACCACGCTGACGAGGACGAAACCCTCCACCGCATCGGTCGCCGGGGCCCGGCTGGCCGACGGCTCCCCGCTCAGTGCATCCAGCATCAGCCCCTCGGCGTCATAGCCGGCCACGCGCGACCGGCTCGGTCGGCGGCGCAGCGCGACGACCCGGCCGTCGCGGATGAGCGCCAGCTTGACCTCGCTGTTCCCGGCATCGACCGCCACCAGCATGGCCGGATGATACGTGCGGCCCAGGCGCCCGACGCTCGCCCGGGTCGGGTACCATCGGCTGGTCCGGGAGCCCACCTCCACCCGATCCGAGCTGCAGGAGCGGTGCGTGACGCTCGAGCCCCCCGCGAAGTTCTTCGTCAACAGCGGGCTCGTCTCGAGCCCCACCGATATCCACCACCTGCTGCGCCCGCTCCTGAAGCAGACGGTCACGTACCGCTACCACCGGGCGGGGACGCTGGTCACCCAGGGCACGGGGTGGGTCGAGCGACTCGTGGCGGGTGAGCCGGCCGCGTCCACGTACTTCACGCCACTCTCGATCTGCATCAACGTCGACTCCTTCGAGCACCTCGAGTTCGAGACACGCCCCGACCAGCTCATCACCTACACGCTCGTCCAGGGCGACGAGCGGGTCGTCCTGGAGTTCGCGCCTGTCACACGGCCGGAAGACGCGCCCGTCCAGGAGAGCTTCAAGTTCCCGGCCGGGAGCCCTGACTACGTCCAGATGGAGCTGTCGGCGCTCGAGGGCGCTGACACGGCGGGCGACACCGGAGAGGGTGGCGCCCGGGGCTGACGAGCGAGGTGGCCAAGCCGCCCGCACGGCGGTCGGCGCGAACAGGGAGAGGGAGGCTCACGGCGATGGAAGGGATCGCGGGCTACTTCAGATTCGACGAGCGCAGGACCTCGATGGGCACGGAGGTCCGTGCCGGCCTGACCACGTTCATCGTCATGGCCTACATCATCTTCGTGAACCCGACGATCCTGTCGAGTGGGCCGTTGGCAGAGGCAGGGCCGCCATTCATCCCGGTCGCCGTGGCCACGGCGCTTGTCGCCGGGCTTCTCACGATCGCCATGGGGCTCGCGACGAACTATCCGTTCGCACTCGCGGCGGGGCTCGGTCTCAACGCCGTGGTCGCCTTCGAGCTGATCCTCGGTCGCGGGTTCGCCTGGCAGGAGGCGATGGCCGTCATCGTCTGGGAGGGCATCATCATCCTGCTGCTGGTGCTGAGCGGCTTCCGGGAGGCGATCATGAACGCCATCCCGCTGACGCTCAAGCGTGCCATCGCGGTCGGCATCGGACTGTTCATCCTGTTCATCGGACTCGTCAACGGTGGCTTCGTCGTCTCCACGGGCCGCGTGCCACCCGTGGTGCCGGCGGGCATCCTGAACGTGGCCACGCTGACGTTCGTGATCGGCCTCGGCATCACCCTGGCTCTTGTCGCGCGCAGGGTGCGCGGGGCACTGCTCATCAGCATCCTGCTCACGACGGTCATCGCCATCATCCTCAACATGGTCGTCGGGCCGGAAGCGTCCGGCTTCCTGCCGGGCACGGCGGCGCTCCCGACTGAGCTCAACGGATATCTCTTCGACTTCAGCCTGGACAACTTCCAGACCATCCTCCAGCCGCTCCAGCCAGAGTTCCTGTTCGGTGTCTGGGCGAACCACGGTCTCCTGATCGTCGGACTGGTGGTCTTCAGCCTCATGCTGTCGGACTTCTTCGACACGATGGGCACGGTCATCGGCGTCGGCGAGCAGGCCGGCTTCGTGGACGACGAGGGGCGACTGCCGGGCATCCGCAACGTCCTTCTCGTGGACTCCGTCGGGGCGATCGCCGGTGGCGCGTTCGGGGTCAGCTCCAACACCACATACATCGAGTCGGCGGCGGGCGTCTCGGAAGGGGGTCGCACAGGCTTGACATCGGTGGTCGTTGGTGCCCTGTTCCTGGTCGCCATCCTGTTCGCCCCGGTGGCGGGGATCGTCCCGGCGCAGGCGACCGCGCCGGTGCTGGTCGTGGTCGGTTATCTCATGTTCACGATCGCCCGGGAGTTCGACTGGGGCGACATGGACGTGACCTTCCCGGCGCTGGCCACGCTCATCGTGATGCCGCTGACCTTCACGATCACGACCGGCATCGCGGCTGGGTTCGTCACGTACGTCTTCCTGAAGATCGTCACCGGCCGGGCGCGGGAAGTGCACCCCCTCCTCTGGGTGGTGGCCATCGCATTCGTCGTCTTCTTCGCGGCGCCGTGGATCCAGAGCGTCATCTCGCCACCCCCGCCGCCCGCCTAGCGGGTATCACGGGTCCCGAGAGGCCGCCCAGCCGGAGAGCGTCCTCTCCGTCTCTGTGGCCCGTCGTCGGCGTAGCGCCGTGTAGCATTCGGGCGATGTTCGAACGTACCGCGTTGGCCGAGGGGCCGCGCGTCATCTCGGCGCGGCTGCCGGGCACCCGGTCGCTCTCGATCGCTGCGTACGTGCTCGTCGGGTCTCGCCTCGAGTCCCGGGAACGCGCGGGGATGGCGCACTTCATGGAGCACCTGACGTTCAAGGGGACCCAGGCGTACCCGACCACCCGCGCCGTCTCGGAAGCCATCGAAGGCATCGGCGGGACCTCCAACGCCGCCACCGACCGCGAGTCGACGGTCTACTGGACGCGGCTTCCGGTCCGAGAGGCGGAACGGGGATTCGCGGTGCTCGCCGAGCTCATCATGCGGCCGCTCCTCCGCAGCGAGGACATCGGACGCGAGCGCGACATCATCGTCGAGGAGATCCGCTCGTACCGCGACGACCCGGGACAGTACGTGTTCAATGTCTTCGACGAGACGTTCTTCGGTGATACGCCGCTCGGCTGGGAGATCGCCGGCGATGAGACCACTGTCCGGTCCCTCGCGGATGACGACATCCGGGGCTTCTGGGACGCCGGCTACCGTCCGGCGAACATCGTGGTCGCGGTGGCGGGCGACCTGTCGCACAGCGAGGCGGTCGACATGGCCGGTCGCGCATTCGGGCGTGGCAACGGGGTCGTGCCCGGTTTCACGCCGGCGCCGGCGTTGCCGCATGGCCGGTTCGCGCTGC
>JACCXQ010000300.1 GCA_013696945.1 Chloroflexota bacterium
GTCAGGCACTGCCTTGTGATGCCCGCGACCTCTGCCACGGCCGCAAGCGTCAGACCTGCTGCCGTTCGGGCCTCATGCAGCTCGATCCCGAGCTCGTGCGCGATGGCCTCGCCCCGGCGAGCACCCACCTGGACGAGGCGCTCTCGCGTCGGCATCGCCTGATCATGGGTACCGCCCCTTACCAGCGACTCCACCAGGGGACTGCGGGTCGCGGTGGGCCAGCGCGATGCTCGGCCTCGCCGACTCGGTCGAGCGCACCAGTGATGGCTCGCACATGAGCGCCGCATGGCAACATCGCGCCGTGACGACCACCATCGCGGACCGCTACGACCGGGACGCCGAGCTCTATGACCGCTGGTGGGCACCGGTCCTGGCGACCGCCGCGGGGCGTCTGCTCGACCGCGTCGAACCATGGGTAGCCGCCTCCGTCCGCGAGGGGAGGCCGCTCCACGTCATCGACATCGGCACGGGCTCAGGCGCACTGGCCATCGATGCGGCGTCACGCTGGCCCGGCGCGACGGTCACGGCCGTCGACGTCGCGGCCGGCATGCTCGAAGTGGCGGCGGACCGGGCGGCTCGCATGCTGCCCGATAGCGACCGTGATCGGATCCGGTGGGTCGAGGGTAGCGCCGACCGCATGCCACTCGACGATGCGACTGCGGACCTCTGTCTCTCGTCGTTCGTCCTACAGCTCGTGCCCGACCGATCGCTCGCCCTCCGTGAGATCAGGCGGATCCTCCGGCCCGGCGGTCGGCTCGTGTTCGTGACGTGGGCGGCCGGTCGCGAGGTCTTCGAACCGGCCGACGAGTTCGACGAGGCTGTCTACGACCTGGAGATCGAGGAGGAAGAGTACGAAGAAGAGTCGCGGGCTGGCGATCTCCGGTCCGTGCGGGCGACCGAGCGGGAGCTGCGCGCGGCCGGCTTCCGTCGCGTCGAGGCACTATCCGACCGACTGGACCACCTGTGGACGCGGGAGGACTACCTTGGATACAAGGTCCGCTACGACGAGTCGGCGCTGATGAGGGAGCTGGACGAGACCGTCGCGGCGAGGCTCGAGCAGCGGGCCCGCGCGCGACTTGCCGGGCTCCCGGCCGAGGCATTCCGGTGGCGTCCGCCGATCATCTACGCGAGGGGCGACCGAGCGGACCGCTGATCCCGGCGAAGCCCCGGGTACCGCCCCGGCTATGCCGCCGCTGCCGCCGCGAACGGCCGGCAGACCTTGCACGCCCGATACCCGACAGCCATCGCGTCCGCTGCCGAGCGGAATCGCACCAGATGACGTTCGCTCGTGCGCCGCGCGTGCCGGCACGTGGGGAAGCAGTAGATGCGCGTGGTGTCGCTCCCGAAGTAACGGACCCCGGCGCTCGCGAGCCGCTCGAGCTCATCGGGGTCGACCCCTTCCGAGCGGAGCACGGCGCGCTTCGCCTGCGCCCCACCGGCTCCGTACTGCCCGATATGCCCGTCGCTCCGGACGACTCGGTGACACGGGATGACGAACGGGATGGGGTTCTGCGCCAGCGCCGTCCCGACCGCTCGCTGGGCCCGCGGATAGCCGATCTCCTCCGCCACCCACGCATACGGCCGGACCTCGCCGTGCGGGATCTCCATGGTCTTGGCGAGGACCCGTCGCTGGAACTCATTGAGGCCGCTCAGGTCGACCCGCAGCCCCGCGACTGACTCCCCGCGCATCCGCTTGCGGACCTGGCGAGCGATGCGGTCGGGCACGCTCGCCGCGCGGCGGATCTGCCGACCTGTCCGTGCCTCGTACTCCGACTCGAACGCCCCGGGGTCTTCGACCCGCTCGATGGCGCTGATGCCGGTCGGCCCCCACGCGACGAGGAGCGGCCACAACGGCGTATCCATCTCCGCGTACGCGTCCTGCGCGCCGATGGTCCGCAGGACGCCATCGGCCAGCGAGGCCGGCGCTCGCTCGCGGAGGCTGCGGAGCCCGGCCACCACCCTTCGTCCGGCCGCGATCCCCGGCGTCGATCTCGTCTCTCTGTTCGCCTCCGTCCTTCGCGTGATCATGTCGCTGCCTCCGGTGCGAGTCGGACCGTCGGTCTCACCCGACCCCCGATGCCTGTCCCGTCCCTTGATGCGTCCGAGCGCGCCTCATCCGGGCGCGC
>JACCXQ010000305.1 GCA_013696945.1 Chloroflexota bacterium
ACGTCGAACGCATCGGCGCTTTCACCCTCGATCGCGACGAGCACGGCATTCGGCATGCTGGGTGGCAACTGCCGGAGCTTCGCGAGGAGCGGTCCGCCCGAGATCGCCGCGCCCGGCGCGCGGTGCAGCCTGGTCACCTCCAGGTTGAAACTCCGCTCGCCCCGGAATGCGACCGTGAAGTCCGGCCCGCCACGCGCCGAGCCGTGCGCCTCGAATGCCAGCTCGATCCGCCGATCCGCGAGGAGCAGCCGTGCGACGCCGAGCTCCGCCCGCACGTCCCGCCGGGCTTCATCGTCCCCCGCTCCGCGCAGCTTCTTGCGGATCTTGTCCCGGTGCGCCTCGGCGAACGCGCGGAATCTCGCGGAGCCGGCCAGCCACCTGGCGATCTCTTCGGCCATGGGATCCGCAGGGGTGCCGTCGAAAAGGTAGTGAGCCAACCGGTCGACCGCGTTGCCAGGAGCCGTCGCCCGCGTCATGCCCGCAAGCGTACCCAACATGGCGATCCAGGGATTGGTCACCTCGCCGCGCTCGACCGCTTCCCACAGCTGATGAGTGCTCTCAAAGCGGTGGGCGTCCATCAGGCCGACGAGCTCGTCGCCTTCGCGAGCCTCCTTCTCCAGCGTCCGCGCCCGGAGCTTGAGCAAGGCCACGTGGTCCTTCACCGTGGGCTTCACGGGCGTCTCTGGTTCGAGCCCCTTGATGTAGGCGGCGAACTCCGGGTCGCCCGCCATGTTCTCCCGGAACAGCTTCTTCCAATCGCTCATTGGATCGCTCCTCGCTCGCTGATGTTACCGCACTCCGAGGGGCCGGTAGGTCTTACCACATGCCGGCCGTCACGCCTGGCTAAGGGGAGCGAGGAGTCGGCTGCATCGACGGGTTAGGTTCGATGATCGACGTACTCGACGTCGATTGCTAACAGGGCCACATCCGCCTCCCATCGAGATGTAAGCCGTCCCGTCCCGGACCTCGAGGAGGTCGATGTAGCCGCCGTGCTGTTTCAGTAGCGTTCCTCTTCGCTCTGATATTGGTCGCCACCCAGGGCGCCGGGCCCGCGGTATGGCGACTCGGACTGCTCGCGGAGGCTTGCCGCCGCTTCGGCCTGGCGCTGGGGCGGCAGCTCGGGTAGCTCGGGGTGCGTCTCTGGCTGCCCGCCGCCCACATCCCCCAGTGGCGGCCCATACAGGAGCCGCGTTTCGGCCGGCACGAACGGTGCAGTGCTGCCATCGGGCGTCAGGCTGCCGGTAGCCCCGGTCATCGCACCCCCTGAGGCGGTGACCGACGAGATGACCTGGCTGGGCCCCAATGGCCCGCTCACCGTATAGGAGGCGGGCTCGACGTCAGGTACGGTACCCATCAGCGACGCGCTCGAGCAGCCGCCTCGGTGCCTTCCACACCGTTCGGTTCGTCCGACCCAAGCGCCCTCTCCGCGACGTCCTCCCAGAATTCCACCGCGGCTCGCTCGTAGAGCAGGCCCATGCGTAAGGTCTCGCCTCGCCAGTGCTCGACCGTCCGCTGCCCACCGCCGGAGACTCCCGGTCGCCGCTTGAGGCTCGCATCTTCCTCGTAGGCCAACAGCTTGGCGCGATGGTTGGCGAGTTGCTGCTCTGCCAGGCGGAGGCGCGCCGCGGGTGGCGCCAGATCGGCGAAGAAGAGCTGGAGGAGGCCCAAGTCGCGCAGTTTCGTAGGCTCATGCTGTGGCCGGTCGAGCCACGCCTGCAGGGCCTGAAGCCCAGCCTCGGTGATCGTGAAGACGCGACGTCGTCGACCGTTCTGCTCGGGCGCCTCCGTGACCAGCCCTAAACCGGACAGTCGCGCCGGCTCGCTGTACAAGAGCGTGTGCGGGAATGACCAGAAGTTGCCGAGCGTGGCGCCGACGTGCCGCTCCACCTCGTACGGCGTCGACGGCCCTTCGCGCGCGAGCAAGCCAAGGACCAGGTACGAGGTCGGGGTCAGTCGTTCGTTTGACATGATTCGAAGCGTACCATACACTCTGAACGGTTAGCGCTCGCCACAACCCCAGCGAGTTGCGGGGGGTTACACACCAGCGGCCGACCGCCAAGCGCGTCGTGGCTGGACCCTCATCACGGCAGCGCCGACGCAGCGAAAGGTGATTTATATATGGCGTGGGGGTCGAAAACCCAGATTCGATCACGCAGCGATGCCGTAGTACTCGTGGATGAGGCCGCCGAGCACGTCGCGGTGGCGAACGTCGCGAGGGCTGACGGGCAGCGGGTTCTCGGCGTCGGCC
>JACCXQ010000307.1 GCA_013696945.1 Chloroflexota bacterium
GCCTGCCGCCGGCCGCATCCTATTCACCACCGCTCAGCCAGACGGATGGTTGGGTCACCGAGCTGGTCGAGGCGCTGCCCACGGCCACCAGTCGACCGCTGGCGTCCGCGGTGACCGCCGACATGAGTCCCTGTGGGCCTGGCACGCTGCGCTCCCAGCTTCGGCCGTCGAGCGACCACCACGACGCCGCGACGCCAGCCCCGCTTCGCACGACCTGCCCGACGGCAACGAAGCCGAACGGTCCTTGAAGGATGTCGTCGCCGCTGCCGCGTGCGAACGCCTCGCTCTCGACCGACAGCCACTCGGCCCCGTCGGTGGACGTGAAGATGAGCATGGCCTCCCGTCCAGCCGCTTCGTCGAACGCGGTGCCGGTGGCCACGACGCCGGTCCGCCCCGCGGCCACGCCGGCCAGCGAGATCGCGCCGCGGGGCACGTCGGCCGCCGTCCAGACCTGCCCATCGAGCGACACGAGGATGGCCCCAGGTGCAGGCCCGGCCGGGTCAGGCGCCCCGACCGCGACGAGGACCGAGCCACTCGCCGTGACGTCGCCCAGGTAGGCCGTTCCCAGCTCGTTCCCGATCTCCACGCGCTCCCACGCCTGCCCGTCCCCTGAGAGCCAGATGGCCGGCCCGGAACACTCGAGCTCTGCGTCGCAGCCCACCGCGACCAGGCCGCCCGCCCAGCTCGTCACCGCCGTCATCGCCGCTCCCGCGAACGCGTCCTGATCGGCGACGCGCGACCAGCCAGTGCCATCGGCTGAGACCCAGACGGCGGCGCGGTCCGGACAACAGTGGCTGCCCACGGCCACGAGACCAGGGCCTCCGGTCGTGATCGCCGCGACACGTCCGAGTGCCGCCTCTCCCTCGAGTGGTGCCCGCTGCCAGTCCTCGCCGTCGCCGGACGTCCAGATCGCGGCGAGAGGCGTCTGGGACGATGCGTCGAACCCGCCGCCGACGGCCACGAATCCCGGGCCTGCAGCGATGACATCACCGATCGTCCCCTCGGGAAGGGCCAGGTCCTCGTCGGACACGACGGTCCACTCTGGCGGGCCGGCCTTCCGGGAGGCGCGCGGGAGGCCGGGGGACCCCGACGATCCGAGGGCCTCGCCGTCGCTCCCGACCGGCGCTGCTCCGCTCGCACTCGGGTCGGGGAAGACGGCAGCGGACGATGGTGTGGAGCCCGGGATCTGTGGCGGTGCCGCGGTGCATCCCGCCACGCCAAGCGCGGCGACGATGGCAAGCCGGGCTGCCCAGCCGGACGCGCGGCGGGTCAGCGGATGGTCCTCCTTCCGCGCACTCCTCAGGGCCCGATCGTAGCGGCGACGTCAAACGGTCGGGCATGACGACGGCCCCGCGTCTCACGAAGCGGGGCCGTTGCGTGCTTGCTGGCGGACTGGACGTCAATCGTCGTCCTCGTCCTCGTCGTCTTCGCACGAGGGATCGTCGGAGTCCTCGTCCTCCTCGTCGTCGTCGTCTTCCCCATCGTCGTCGGCGTCTTCGTCGTCACCGTCCTCGTCGCCGTCGTCGTCGGAGTCCTCATCGTCGGGGTCGGTGCCTTCCTGCTCTTCCTCGTCGTTCGAGGCGCCGTCGTCGTCGTAGTCCTCGTCAGCATCGTCGAGGCCATCATCGTCGCTGTCGTCGTCGAGGGTGCTGGTGCGGACCTGGAGCTCGGTGGCGTTCTCGAGGCCGTCGCAGTCCTGATCGTCCTCAGCGTCGTCGAGGCCATCGTCGTCGCTGTCCTCGTCCCGGTGATCCTCGTGGGCCCGTCGCTCCTCGCGATTGGAGAGGCCGTCGCGATCGGGGTCCTCGGCACCGTCCCGCACACCGTCGCCGTCCGAGTCGATGCGATACGGGCTGGTGAGCGTCCGGTTCCGTTCGTAACGATCGGAGAGCCCGTCGCCATCGTGGTCGGCTCGGCCGGCCGCTGCGCCGGCGGGCAGCGCGAGTGCTCCCACCATGGCCCCGGCCACGAAGGCCGCCCGCAAGAGTCTGATCAACCGCGTTCTGCGCATTGGCGTCTCCCTCCGTCTTCTCGTTGGTCGTGGGTCGGCGTGGACAGCTGGTCAGCAGCTCCGCGCCGCCGACCATCCCGACCTTGGCATGGGCGCTGGCGGGCCGACCATCCGCCTTCCGTTCCAGCCCGACTTCAGGAGGTACTGGACCGGAGCCACCACCACCGCACCGGTCCGGCCGCGCCGAGCAGGAGCACCAGTCCCAGTGCGATCAAGGCGGCCAGCTGCTCGGCCCCGAGCAGGCCCAGTATCGACTCATCACGCCAGCTGAGACCCGCCACCGCGCGCGCGCCGAGCCACCAGGCGAAGGCCGCCAGGAAGACCGTGCCGGTCCCGGTCCGGCCGGGGCTCTGCGCGAACCGCGCGATGAGCGGGATCCCGATCAGCGTCAGGAGACCCTCGTACAGCGAGGCGGGGTGGGCCGGCGTCCCTGGGTCCGCCGCGATCCATGGACCGGCTCCGTCGAACGCGAGGGCCCATGGCAGGTCAGACGGTCCACCGAGGCCGCCCCCGCCCAGCAGGAGCGCGACCTTCCCGGCGCCGATCGCGACGAGCAAAGGGATCGCCGCTCCGTCTGCCCACCGTTCCACACCGAGGCCCAGCAGACGGCACACGTACGCGCCGGAGAGCGCGCCGCCCACCACCGCGCCGAGCAGCGAGAGCGACCCCCGCGTGAGATCCATCAGCGCCAGGGGATCGGCGACGTATGCGTCGGCGTAGGCGAGCCCGTGGACAAGTCGACCGACCACGACGGCCCCGGGCACGATCCCCAGGAGCACGAACAGTGCATCCTCGAGACGGACGGGATCCGGACCACGCGACAGCATCCGCACCCACAGGAGCACGGCTGCTCCGACGATGACCGCGAGCGCGATGGCCTCCCACCGAACGGATAGGGGTCCCCATCCGAGCTCTGGATCGAAGGCGACCCGGATGACGGCCGTCACGCGCGGCTAGCGGCGACCCGCCGAGGGATCGGCCACGGCGGGCTCTCGGTCCACGCTCCGCTCGACCGTGACGGCGGTGGGCCGAGGTGCCGGGAGCCGCAGCGACGCGGCAGCCACGGTCACGATGGCCAGGACGCCACCGACCGCGAGTGCCATGGGCGCGCCGGCAACGGCCGCGACCGATCCAGCGAAGAGGCCGCCGACCGGCACCGAACCGGCGAACGTGGTGGTGTACACGCCCATGACACGACCGCGCAACGTGTCCGGGGTACTGAGCTGGATGAGCGTGTTCGTCGTGGCCGCCATGGCGATCATCCCCCAGCCCGACACGAGCATCAGCGCAAGGCTGAGCGGCAACCAGCGCGACACGGCGAGGCCGACGGCCGCCACACCGATGGCCGCCGCGCCCACGAGGAGAAGGCGGAGCGTCGGTCGGAGTCCGAACGCGATCTGCAGCGAGCTGGTCAGGGAGCCTATCCCGCCGGCCGCCATGAGGAACCCGAACGTGCCCGCATCGCCGCCGAGCACATCCCGGGCGAGCAGTGGCAGGAGGACCTGGAAGTTCAGCGCGACCGTCGCGACGATCCCGAGGACGACCAGGGCCAGCCGGATCGCGGGCTCATCGCGGACGTAGCGCAGCCCCTCGGTGAGCTGGTCGATGACCGACCGGACGCTGCGTTGGAGCGCCGACGCCGGCCGAGCCTGGAGCTCGGACGAGCGCATCAGCACGAGCCCGAGGATGACGGCGACGTATGACGCCGCGTTGAAGAGGAAGCAGACCGCCAGCCCTACGGTCGCGATGAGCAGCCCGGCGATGGCCGGCCCGATGATGCGCGTGCCGTTGAAGACGGCGCTGTTGAGCGCGACGGCGTTGGCGATGTCCTCGCGGCCGACCATCTCGACCACGAAGGCCTGGCGAACCGGCATGTCCACCGCGTTGACCACGCCGAGCAGCACCGCGAGCACCAGCACGTGCCAGACCTCGACCGCCCCGGTCAGGACGAGCAGACCCAGGATGAGCGCGAGGATCATCGCCCCGAACTGGGTGACGATCAGGGCGGCGCGCTTGGAGACCGCGTCAGCGAGGACACCCGCGAACAGTCCGAAGACGATGACCGGCGTGAACTGTGCAGCCGCGACGAGGCCCAGCGCCAGCGGGTCATTGGTCAGCTGTAGCACGAGCCAGCCCTGCGCGACCCCCTGCATCCAGGTCCCGACCAGCGATATCAGCTGACCGAACCAGAAGAGCCGGAAGTTGCGGTGGCGGAAGGCACGGGCTGCCTCGGGGAGGCTCCGGCCCGCGACCCCCGGGGCGATCACGCCGGTACGCCCGGCGAGCCCGGCGGGTCGTGGCGCGCCGCCGACTCGATGATGTCGGCCGTCTGCTCCACCCCCAAGCGCCCTGAGTCGATCGACAGGTCGTAGTGGCTCACGTGAAGCCAATCAGCATCGAAGAGGCGGCGGACGTAGCCCTGCCGAGCCGAGTCGATCGAGCGGCAGAGCTGGCGGAGCGAATCCTCATCGGGGCGGGTATCGACCGGCACCTCCTCGATCCTCATGAGCAGATAACGCACGCGCGCCTCGAGCGAGGCATGGAGCTGGACGTGGAGGGTGTCCGGGCGGCGGCCGATGATGAACACGCCTCCGCGTCCCACGATGATGGCGTTGCCGCGCGTCGCCGCCTCCTCGATCACGGCTCGTGTGATCGCCGCCAGCCGCTCATGCATCGCGGAAGCGGGCACCACATCGGCGGGCAGCGGCGGCATCGCCACTTCGGGCGCGC
>JACCXQ010000312.1 GCA_013696945.1 Chloroflexota bacterium
TCTGTCGGCTGGCTCGGGAGATACCTCGCTGGGGCTGCGTGCGGACCGGACCGAGCTCCGCAAGCTCGGGATCCGAGTGGGAGCAACGACGATCCAGACCCCTACTCCGGACTGCCCGAGCGGGTCCCGCGCCGCGGCGGACCGGACCGAGCTGGACCGAGTTCCTCCGAGGACAAGCGCGAGGGATCATCCCCTGCGACTTCTTCAGCGTCGGGACCGCCTGGCTGCGGACGTCCTACGTCCTCGCGTTTCATCGAGCTCGGCAGCCGACGGATCCACCTGAGCGGGGCCATTGCCCACCCAGACTCGACCTGGGCGACTCAGCAGGCCCGCAACCTCGCTCTGGACCTAGACGATCGCGCCAGCCCCTTCCGATTCCTTATTTACGACCGGGACACGAGTTCAGCCGGTCCTTCGACGCGGTTGTCCGCTCGGAGGGGGCGAGGGTGATCCTGACGCCGATCCAGGTCCCGAACGCCCAATGCCTACGCCGAGCGCGTGATCGAGATGATCAGGGCGGAGTGTCTCGACTGGACGCTCATCCTGGGGCGGCGACACCTCGATCTGACGCTCCGGACGTATGCCGAGCACTACAACTGCGGGCGGCCGCATCGCGGCCTCGACCTTGCGACCCCTCTGGTCGACGCCGAGGACCCGTTGCCCGTCAGCCCTCGAGATGTACGCCGCCGGGACCTCTTGAGCGGGCTCATCCACGAGTACTACGGAGCCGCGGCGTGATCGAATCCGGATTTTCGACTCCCACGGGACCATACGTCCCACCGTGACGCTCGGTGGGACGTATGGCACGGAATACCGCGCATTCGATATGCGGTACCAACCCTGATCCGCGGGCCGGACGTCGGCGCGCCTCCACCTTCCCTCGAAGAGGGTGGCTTGAGCAATGCCACTCCCAATTCGCCTACGGCGTGAACGCGAAGTGGTGGCAGGCGTAGTAGGTCGGTTCGGGCAGCCATGGCGGGACGGGCAGCCACTGGTCAGTCGGGCAAGGCTGGCCGGCGTAAAGATCCGCGCGGATCAGGGTCTCGGTTCCGGCAAACGTCCCATCCGGCCGGAATACCTGGTGGACGATGCTTGGCGTGGTCGCCGTGCCGGCGACGATGTCGGCGACGGACGGCCTGCCCGGCGGCGAGCAGTGGTAGTGGCCGCCGATGAGGATCAAGGGTTTACAGTCCCAACCGGCTGCCTGCGCCTGGGCAAGGCTGCGAGGCCGGGCGCCCTCGGCCGTGCCGGCGAGAACCGTCGCCGAGACTGCTAGAAGGGCAACAATGGGGACCAAGGTCAGGAGTCGGCGCATGGGGGTCATTCTCCTTTCGCTGAAGGTGTTGCTTGCGCCCGGTCGCCGCGCGGCCACCAGGCGACGGCCGAAGTCAGGCCGACACGAACGTGTGCGCCGGATAGGCCTCCGGCATGTCCGTGATGCCGACCTCCTGGAGGATCGGCACCAGGATCTCGCCGAAGCGTTTGGCGGCCTCATCGGACTCCCATACGTCGACGACGCGGAATCCACGGTCGCTCTGGCCGGTGGCGTGGACGAGGAGTCCCTCCACAGGCCAGTCGGCCGGCGTTTCCAACCGGCTCTTGCCGCCCGTGAGCTTCCTCACGGCCGCCTCGTATCGCTCCTGCGTGAGCGTAGGGCCCTGATGAACGAGTACCAGTGACATCGCCAATCTCCTATTGCTGGGTGGACACCATGTGATGCCGAGCGACTCCGGCCCCAGTGGACTCACTGCTGCTCCGTGAGCGCCGCCGAGATCCGCTCGAACGGCACACCCGCGCGCGCATAGGCCAGCCGCACGAGGTCCTCTGATTGGGCCTCGACGACGCACAGAAACGACTCGTCTGACGCGACGATGGTCGAGTGCCGAAAGCGCACGGGCTGGCCCTCGAGCTCCAGCTCGTGAACTGCTTTCCGCACACGTGCCACCGCGCGATTGAGTCCAGCCGCGGCGAGGCCGGGCCGGTAATGTTCGACCAGGTACGCCTGCCGTCTCGGTTTGGGAATTCGCTCGGACATCACGGCCGACGCTACGGCGCAGGCCCGGTCCGATACAGCCGGCGATTCCCTACGAATTGGTTTCGCTGTCCCTCGGTTTTGAAGAGATCCGCGCGCCGAGCTCGGCACGCGATCGAACGCCCAGCTTCCGGTAGGCGCGGGCGAGGTTCGCCTCGACCGTCTTGGGGCTGACGAATGCGGCCTCGGCAATCTGGCGATTCGTCCGTCCTGCGGCCGCGAGCTCCGCAATCCGCTGTTCGGTCGCCGTCAGCTCGTTCGGGGGCCGGTGGCGCAGGCCGAGGCGCCCCGCTTCAGCCCGCGCTCGTGCGGCCCACGGAGGCGAGCCGAGCTCCTCGAACATCGAGAGCGCCTGTGATAGCGACGCTTTCGCCGCCAGCCTTCGATTCGAGCGACGCTCGATCTGCCCCCGTACAAGAAGCAGGCGGGCACGCTCGAAGGGGAGCGCGCCAACCACGGGCGCCGCGTCGAGGATCGCGAGCGCCTCTGGCAGCTTCGCCTCGGCGGCGAGGATCAGCGCGCGTGCCCGCGGTAGCGTCGCGTCGATCCACATCCGGGGCAATGTTCGTCCCCGCCACTCCAGATGCTCGAGCACGCGACGCGCACGTGGAAGCTCACCGAGGGCCAACAGCGTCTCGATGTGATCGGGTTGGCTGCGATCCTCCAGGAAGTCGTTCCACTCGACGAGTTGGGCCTCCTCGGTCATCGCCGTCCACGCCCGATCCGCAGCCTCGTAACGGCCATCGCAGAATTCAACGGCGCCAAGCGCCGAGTGACACACCGCGCGCCAGAAGACATCGAGCGGTTTGCCCGGCTCAACGATGTCGAGCAAGGTCGTCCTGGCGCGGTCGATCCTGCCGCGGTGCGCGTCGATCAGCGAGCGATCCGCGAACGACGCGGTCAGCGGCCCGCGCAGCTCGAGCTGCTCGAGGGTCGCGCAGGCGTCCTCGAGGGCGCGCTCCGCCTGATCCCAGTTACCGGCGCGGAATTCGGCCATCGATAGGAACTCGACGATCTCCGCCGCTCCGAGGACGTCGCCATGATCGCGATAGAGCTCTTCTTCCAGGCTGTAGCGCCGACGGGTCGCATCGAGATCGTCGATCCAGTGGAACCAGATCAGCGGAAGCCCTCGGCCCTCCGAGCGAGCATCGAGCGCGAGCGCTTCTTCGAGCAGCTCGTTGCGGGCACCGTGCCCGAGGATGGCCTCGGCGACGAACTTGTTCATCAGCGCCTGGGCGAGGGACAACCCATCATCGGACCCGCGGAGGAGCTCGATCGCCTCGTCGGCGCGCTGCGCGGCACGCTGCGGATCGGCGACGATCCCCTCGACGAGGGCGAGGAGGATCTTCACTCTGAGCGCGTGATCGCCGCCCGCCTCGGCGAGCGCACGCTCGTGGTAGCCGATCCGCACGTCGATCGTCTCCGTGTACGAGGCAAGCCGGCCGAGCAGGTAGAGCGCACGCGCCCGCAGCGACCCCGGCGGCGCGATCTCGAGCACACCCGTGGCTTGCGACCGGGCACCGACGAGATCGCCGGCCGTCGCGAGCGAATCGGCGCCGCCCAGCATCCGCCGCACGAGGTCCTCTTGGCGACGTTCAGGGGTCAACCGGTACGCCGCCGCGTACAACTCCGCCGCCGCCTCGGGTGCGCCACGTCGCTCCGCGAGCTCCGCCGCCTGCTCGATCGCGTCGGCGACGCCACTGTCGGCCTCGGTCATGCTGCGGGCGAGGTGGCGCGCTCGCTCCTCCGGGTCGACAACGACATCCGCGAGCCGCCGATGCAGCTCACGTCGCCGCGTCGTCCCCGCCGACCCGTAGATTGCCGACGCCAGCAGCGGGTGCCAGAAGCGCAGCCGGTCGCCGTCTCGGACGAGGACGCCCGCCTCCTCCGCTTCGAGGATTGCGGCGTCCGCGTCGACCTCTGGGGAGAGCGCGACCGCGACGCTCATGCTGGTTGGGCGTGAGAGCGCAGCAGCGGCCAGAGCCGCCGCCTGCGCCGGCCCCGAGAGCTGGCGTACCCGGTCGCTTACCAGGTTCTGCAGACTCCGCGGCACAGGGAGCGGATCGCCGGGGCCTGGCAGACCGCCGTCTCGCGCCAGGGCACGTGCAGTCTCGAGCGCAAAAAACGGGTTACCCCCAGACAGGCTCTCGATCCGAACGAGCAGCGGCCGAGAGAGGGTGAGCCCCACCACCCCCTCGATCAGCTGGTGGAGGGCGGCCAATGAGAGCGGGCCGAGCGTCAGTCGCTCCAGCACCTCAGGGTCGAGCGCGCGGTCCAGGCCGAGGGGCACCACCTCGCCATCGTCCAGGCGGCGCGCGACGACGATCCCCAGCCTCGCTGGGAGCCGGCGCGCCGCGAACTCGAGCGCGCGCGCTGACGCCGGGTCGAGCCACTGCACGTCGTCGACTGCGATGACCAGCGGACGGTCCGCGGCGAGGCTCGACAGGACTCCCACGAGCGCGCTCGCCGTCGTCCGGGGGTCCGCCCGCTCGTCGGCCTCCTGGCGCAGCAGCGTCACCTCGAGGGCGTGCCGCTGTGGCGTCGGCAAGTCGCCGCTCGCCTGGTCGAAGACGCCGCCCACGAGATCGGCGAGCGCGGCGTACGAGAGCTCGGCCTCCGCTTCAGCTGGTCGGGCTTGGAGCACTCGATACTCGCGCTCGCGGGCCAGGCGAACGGCTTCCAGCCATACGGTCGTCTTGCCGATACCAGGCTCACCCTCGATCACCAGACCGACCGGCCCGTTTGGTACGCGCTCGATAAAGCGAGCAACCGCGGCCGCCTCGCCCACCCGTCCGATCATCTCGACCACGTCACCTGCGCACCTGTCGTCAGGGACCACTCAACGCCAGAGGCCGCCCAGATCCGCGCCGACCAAGGCGACAGGTCCGTCGCCGTCTGCTTAGGCTGAGGTACGGTCAGGGGTTTGATCGTCTTCACCGACGCCATCTTCGCATCGAGGTCGGTC
>JACCXQ010000316.1 GCA_013696945.1 Chloroflexota bacterium
CGGAAGGTCTTCATCATCGATGAGGTCCAGCGCATCAAGGAGGGCTGGGACGTCCTGCTCAAGACGCTCGAGGAACCACCCGAGGGCGTCCTCTTCATCTTCTGCACCACCGACCCGAGCCAGATCCGGCCGGCTGTCGTGTCGCGCCTCCAGCGCTACACGTTCCGACCGCTGACGCATGCTGAGATCCGCGGCAAGCTCGAACGGATCCTCGTGGCCGAGGGTCGCACGGCGGAACCCGCTGCTATCGACCTGGTCGCTGGCCTCGCCGCCGGTGGCATGCGTGACGCGGAGTCGATGCTCGACCAAGTGCTCGGCAACGCCGATGACCCGATCACGGCCGGCTCCATCCGCGACCTGCTAGGTCTGGCCGACGCCGACCAGGTGGACGCGTTCGTCAACGCGCTCACGGCGGGAGACGCGTTGGCAGGTATCGCCGCGCTTGACGCGCTTGACGCCGAAGGGCGCGACCTGGTGGGTTTCGCAGAGCAGGTCGTGGCGGCGCTGCGCGAGCGGCTCGTGCTCGCGCTGAGCGGTGCGGAGGCGAGCGGACGCTCCGGACCGGTCGAGTTGGCGGCGGCGGCGCGCCGGCTGAGCGGCATCGACGCGAGCCGCGCCGGACTTGGCGGGTACCGCTGGCAGCTCGAGCTGGCGCTCCTCGCCGCCGCAGCCGCTTCGCCGCCGACCATCGCATCCGCACCGCCTGCCCCTGCACGCCGGAACGAGCGACCAGCGCTAGTGGCGGCCGCGCCCGACCCCGTTGTCGTGGAGCCCGCGCCCACCGCCACACCGCCCGCCGAACCACCTCGCTCGGAGCCGTCGACGCCCCTGGGCGTGCCCGCCGAGCCAGCCATCGTCGAGCCCGCCGGTGGGGCCGCCGCTCCGGGAAGAGCTGCGGCCCTGATCGCCGCTGTCGATCCGCCCGCCGCCGAGCCCGACGAGTTGCTCGCCCGACTGCGCGCCGGCTGGCCGGACGTGGTCGCCTTCGTGGCCCGGAACCCGGCCAACAAGCCGCTCATCACCGCCTGCCGGCCCGTCGAGGTCCGGGACGGCATCGTCGTCCTCGGGTTCCCCGAGGGGCAGCCCTTCCTGCGCGAGAAGGCGGAGCAACGCCGCGCGGCGCTCGAGGAGGGCCTGGAGCACGTCCTCGGTCGTCCGGTCGGCGTACGCTGCGTGATCACGAATGTGGCGCTCTTGACGCCCGTCGAGACGGAGACGGCCGACCTCGTCGAGCACGCCCGGAGGATCTTCGAGGAAGACCTGGCCGACGTACGCGAGATCACCTGAGACCAGCACGAGGAGCGACCGATGGGCTTCGGCAATCTGGCCAAGATGGCGCAGCAGATGCAGGCAGACATGGCTCGCGTCGAGGAAGAGCTGCGCACGATGCAGCTCGAGGGAACGGCCGGCGGCGGCGCAGTGACCGCCATCGTCACTGGCCGCCTGGAGCTCATCTCGGTGACCATCGATCCCGGGGTGGTCGACCCTGACGACGTGGAGATGCTCCAGGATCTGGTCACGGCAGCGGTCAACGACGGTCTGCGGCGGGCGCGCGAGACGGCCGAGCAGAAGATGGGTCGCGTGACCGGCGGCCTCCGCATCCCGGGTATGGGCTGAGGGAGGGTGACGGCGCTCGTCGAGCCTGTCGCGAGGCTGATCGAGGCGTTCGCCCGGCTGCCGGGCATCGGCCCCAAGACAGCCCAGCGACTGACCTACTACCTGCTTCGCGCGCACGAGGGCGAAGCGCGCTCGCTCGCAGCCGCGCTCATCGCTGTCCGCGACGAGGTGGTCTTCTGCGAGGTGTGCTTCAACTTCAGCACCGGGCCCCGCTGCCCCATCTGCCTCGACCCCGATCGGGACGACCGCCGGCTGTGCGTAGTGGAGGAGCCGCTCGATGTCCTTGCGATCGAGCGGACCGGCGCCTTCCGCGGCCGATATCACGTGCTGCATGGCGCCATCTCGCCGATGGATGGGATCGGCCCGGATCGGCTACGCGTGCGTGAGCTTCTCGATTCCGCGGCCCAGCACTGCGTCGACGGCGAGCCGTTCGAGGAGATCATCCTTGCCACGAACCCGACGCTCGAGGGCGAGGCCACCGCGATGTACCTCGCCGAGCGCCTATCCGAGAACGTCCGGGCCGTCACCCGCATCGCGCGCGGGATCCCGGTGGGCGGCGACCTTGAGTACGCCGATGAGGTGACGCTCGTCCGGGCCCTCCAGGGGCGGCGCGAGTTCGACGTCGGCAACGAC
>JACCXQ010000317.1 GCA_013696945.1 Chloroflexota bacterium
ACGCGCCAGCACCCGATGACCGCGCGAGGAACGGTCTTCCTGGCGCTCGAGGACGAGACGGGCATGGTCAACGTGACGCTCTGGCCCGACACGTGGGCGCGGCTGCGCGGCGTGGTCCGCCGCCACGCATTGCTCTACGTCGAGGGGACGCTCCAGCGCGAATCGAGCGTCATCAACCTCGTAGCACGGCGGATCCTGCCACTCACCGAGGTCGCACGCGGCGCGGGCGGTCCCGGCCGGCCGGAGGGTGTCCGCCACCTGGGCCATGCGGGCATGCGCCGCCTAGGCTGAGGATGCGCCCGCACGAAGCAGCGCGGCGACCGGTCAGGCCCGAGCTTCCCTCACGGCCATGACCACGCTCCCCCGAGGCGGGCGCATCTGACCATGGTTCGCGCCAGGTCATGTTGCGGATGGGTCTGAGGGCGCGGTCCAGGGGAGGCAGCGGTCGACGTGGCCACGTGGCGGACGAACCAGCGAGCGAAGGCGCGGCCTGGCGCCGATCCGACCGGCTCATCCTCCGGATCGCTCGTCCGGCGGCCCGATGACCGTCGAGCACACCGTCGGACACGCGCGCAGATCGCTCAGCCGCCTGTTCGTCCTTTGGGCGGACGATCGGGCACGGCGACCGTCCTGGCTGAAGGATGCCCCGGTCGGAGTCGACCGGTGCCTCTTTTTCAGGGGCTGGTGGTCCGTCGCGTGGTGGTGCGGCGCGCCTCACGATCCGCTTCCTTCTGCCGGAGGCGTTGCTGCTCGTCGCGCGCGATCCGGTTCGCCTTCGCCCGCTCCTGTGAGCTGCGTAGGAAGCCGCGATACCACGAGGCGAACCCGGCCGCGAACGTCCCGAACAGCACGCCCTGGAAGGCGTACTGCGCGAAAACCTCACCGAACGTGAGCACGCGGCCGTCAGCCGCGGTCGGAGCGCCGCCCGCCGCGTCGAACGCATAGATCACGAAGAGCGGCCCGGTCAGGAGCCCGAGCAGGAACCCGATGAGATACGAGCCGCGCGGCGCGAGGAAGCCACCGATGAAGTAGGTGAGGAGCGCCGAGGGAAGCAAGGCCAGCTGGACGTAGAACGCGGCCACTTCGATGAGCGGTGCGGGGAGGAGCCCACGGTTGCCCGCCATCCCGGTCACGAATGCGCCGATGACCAGGATGAACGGCAGCCAGAGGAGGCGCCGCGTACGGAACATGCCTGGCAGGGCGCGGAGATCACCGCGGATGTCGGGGAAACGGAACCCTCGGCGACGCTGGACCTGTTCGGCCGGGACGGCCTCCTCGTCGAGCGAGGCCTCGTCCTGATCGACCAGGGTCTGGGGAGAATGGGCGGCGCGATATCGGCGGCGAGCCTCGGCGCGGGTCGTGTTCTTGGCGCGAGCCAACCGTCATCTCCTGCTGGGTCGGGTCGACCGGGGCTCCGCATCGTACCCCAGCAATGCCGATCTCCCCCAGCCGCCTTGGATCCGATAAGCCCCCGATGAGTCTTCGTGGACCGTCCGTCGAGTGGCGCACGCCATCCTGTGCAACTCGCCGTGCCCGCCGCCGCTCGCCGCCACTGCCTGTCGGAGGCGATATGTCGACCATCGGCGCACGCGCTCGGATCCTCGGACTCGTTTCGGTCGTGTCGTTCGCTGCCATCGCGGGAACCGCCGGTGGGCACCTCAGTGCCAGCGTTTCCACCGGTCTGCTCGTCTCGGAGGTCGTGACGGGAGGCGCCAGCGCCTCGGACGAGTTCGTCGAGATCCACAACATGGGTGCCATCCCTGCGGACGTCGCGGGTCTCGAGCTCGTCTACGCATCCGCGAGTGGCTCCACCGTGAGCCGCAAGGCTTCGTGGAGCGAGATCACGCTCATCGGGCCCGGACGCCATCTCCTCGTCGCGAATTCGGGCGGGGTCTTCGCGGAGCGTGCTGATGCGGTCTTCACGGGCGGCCTGGCAGCGACCGGCGGAACGCTTGCGCTGCGGGCGATCGGCGGGGCGGCCATCGACTCCCTGAGCTGGGGGAATGCAGTCGGACCGCTCGTCGAGGGCACGCCCGGAGGCGCGCCTCCCGCCGGGTCGAGCCTCGAACGTCTGCCGGGCGGCGCCCTCGGCAACGGCCGCGACACGGACGACAACGCCGCAGACACGTGGATCCAGCCGTCGCCGGTGGCCCAGTCGCTGGCCGATCCGCCGACCCCGCCCGAACCCGAACCCGAGCCCACGCCCCAGCCCACACCGACCTCGGCTGCGACGCCGCCCGGTCCGACCGCGAGCGCCACCGCGCAGCCGACCGACGACCCGACGCTCCCGCCTAGCCCGCCACCGATCCGGATGTCGGTCGCTGACGCTCGGGCCCTGCCGGATGGCAGTGCCGTTGAGATCGTTGCGCGCCTCACGACGCCGCTCGGCCTTCTCGGTGGTGGGACAGGTGCGTTCGCGCAGGACGACACGGCGGGGATCGCGCTCGAGCTGGCAAGCGCCGACTGGGCGTCGCTCTCGGTCGGGGATGACATCCTCTGCCGCGGCCGCCTGGCCGACCGGCGCGGCCAGCGGACCCTGGTGCTCGAGAGCGCGGCGGATATCGAGTTGATCGGCAACGGACCGCCGCTCGATCTCTCGGTCGTGGAGACGGGTGCAGCCGGGGAGGAACTGGAGGCCCGCCTCATCCGCATCCGCGGCCTGGTGACGCGCGGTCCGAACGACGCGAACGACGGCTTCGACGTGGAGATGGACGATGGCAGCGGGCCGCTGAGGGTCGTGGCGGTCGAAGCAACGGGCATCACGCCGTCGCAACTCCCACAGGGCGCCGACATCGAGGCCACCGGCGTGCTCGGCCAGGAGGACGCGACCGTCCCTGCCGTCTCGGGCTACCGGCTCTACCTCCGCTCGTCCGGCGATCTGGTCCGCCACGACGTGCCGCCGACCCCGACACCTGAGCCGACCGTCCCGCCCACACCCGCCCCGACCCCTCCGCCGACGCCGGCCCCTACCCCTACCCTCGCACCGACTCCGGTCCCGACTCCGACGCCCCGTCCTACCGCGACGCCCGCACCGACGCCGACGCGCGCTCCGACGCCGACACCGGTGGTCGTCACGCCCATCCGCGATGCTCGCTCCGCGGCCATCGGCGCGACCGTCACGGTGCGTGGCACCATCACCGCCGAGCCGGGGCGGATCGTCGACGAGCTGTTCCTGGTCATCCAGGACGGGACAGGCGGCATCGGCGTGCGCCTTCCGTCGGGCTCTGCCGTGGGCGGGCTCGGCCGCGGGACCGTGATCCTCGTCACCGGTCGCATCGCGGATCCGTATGGCGCCCAGGAGATCCGCCCCGCAGCGGGCGGCATGAGCGTCGAGGGCAGCGCCGCGCTTCCCACGCCGCGGGCTCTGTCTGCGGCGGCGCTCTCGGAACAGACCGAAGGTCTGCTCGGGCGGATCACCGGAACGATCGAAGGTGTCGAAACGGGCTCGTCGGGCAGCTTCGCACTCACCGTCAGTGACGAGACCGCCAGCGCTCGCGTCTATGTCTTCGGGTCCGCCGGCGACTCGAGGGATCGATTCGCGACCGGCCAGCGGATCCGCGCGACCGGGGTCGTGGGCCAGCGCGAGTCGTCTGCTGACGCCGGTGATGGCCATCGGCTCTGGCCACGTGACTCCGATGACCTCGAGATCCTTGCCCAGCCACAGCCCTCCGCGACACCGCGGGCCACGCCTCGCGCGACACCGCGGGCCACGCCTCGCGCTACGGCGCGACCCACCGGCACGCCTGCCCCGACCAGGCCCGCTGGGCGTCGCGTGTCGATCGCCGATGCACTCAAGGCGGGCGGCACCGTTACCGTCCAGGGCACGGTGACCTCCCCGGCCGGCCTTCTTGACGGCGATGGCCGCCGCGTCACCATCGAGGACTCCAGCGGCGCCGTGTTGCTGCGACTCCCGGAGGACATCCGTCCGCCAGCCGTCGGTACGGCCGTCGAAGTGACGGGCACTGTGAGCACGTACTACGGGGCACCGCAGCTCGAGGCTGGCGCCGGGCCTGAGTCTCTCGGCCGGCGTGGGCTGACACCGACCGTCCTCCGACGCGCCACGAATGCCTCGGACGAGTGGCGCCTCGTGCGCATCGAGGGCACGGTCACGGACGTCGCCAAGAGCGGTACGTCCTGGCGCGCCGAGCTGTCACTCGGCAACGCATCGCTCCCCGTCGCCGGGATCACCTCGTCAGGGATAGACGCCACGGCGCTCGTGGAGGGGCGCCGTGCCACGGTCACGGGCCTGGTGCGCCGGGCCTACCCCACCGCTTCCGACCAGCGTTTCGCGATCGTGCCGCGGTCCGCGGCGGACATCGTGCTCGGGCCACCGGCTGGAGCTGCGCCGAGCGGCGGCGCGACCCCATCCGGCGGCGCCGGGGCGGGTGCCATCGGACCGGGGGCAAGCGGCCAGCCCGCGCCCGGCAGCGATCCCCTCGCTCTCGCCGGCCTGGGCGGTGACACGTCCGTGGGAGTGTCCGGTCCCATCACTGACGTGCTCCTGTCCACTCTGCCGGAGCATGAGGGCGACCTCGTCCGTGTCGCGGGCCGGGTCGTGTCGGTCGGGACCGATTCGATCGAGCTGGACGACGAGTCCGGGCGTGCCCGCGTGCGGATCGCTTCAGGCGCCTTCTCGTCCGACCTCGCGCCACGTATCGGTGAGATCGCCAATGCCGTCGGGCGGGCGACACGTGCCGATGACGGCGGCTGGGAGGTGGTCGCAGAGGACCTCGCTGCGATCTCCATCGTGCCCAGCCTCGCTCTTGCCGCCCCGGCGACCCCGGGACCCTCGGCTTTCCCCGATGCGGCCGCAGCGCTACCGCCGCGGACCGCCGCCGGTCTCCCGCTCCTCGCGCTGGTCGGACTCGTGCTGGTGGCGATCGCGCTGATCGGCGCTGCGGGATGGCTCGCCTGGCGGCGTTGGCGGGGCTCCGGCGAGGCCTTGCCCGACGATCTCGCGGTGGTCCCCACGGACGGCCCAGAGGCGCCTCCGACGGGTGATCCGTCGTCACGCTCGGCTGAGCGTGCTTGACGCTGGCCACGCACGCTGCCACGCTCTCCCGCAGCCCGCCTGCCGGACGGGTCGAGCACGAGGGATATCTTGCCCATCGCGGACCCGCGCGTCGCACTCCCGCAGACCGATCGCCAGTACCACATCGACCTCGGACCGGGACAGCTGTCCGAGTACATCCTCCTCCCCGGTGACCCCGACCGGACCGCTCGGATCGCCCCTCTGCTCGACGATCCTGACCCCGAGCACCGCCATCGTGAGTTTGCGTCCGTCAGCGGGACATACAAGGGGCTTCGCGTCTCCGTGGTCTCGACGGGCATCGGCACCGACAACGTCGAGATCGCACTGGCCGAGATCCTCGCCATCACGCATCGGCCGACGTTCATCCGCATCGGGTCATGCGGCGTGCTGCGCGACGATATCGCGCTGGGCGATCTCGTCATCACGAGCGGCGCGGTCCGGCTCGAGGCGACGACCAGCTATTTCGTCCACGACGGCTACCCGGCGGTCGCGGACTACGCCGCCGTCGCGGCGCTCGTGGAAGCAGCGGCGCGGCTCGGACATCCCGCGCACGTCGGACTGACGGCCACTGCCCCTGGCTTCTACGGGGCCCAGGGCCGGCCCATCCCCCAGCTGCCGATCCGCTATCCCGACCTTGCGGCCGAGATGGCGGCGCAGCGTGTCATCAACTTCGAGATGGAGGCCTCGGCCCTGCTCGTCCTGGCGACGTTGGCAGGCTGTCGGGCCGGCGTGGTCTGCACCGCGTACGCACAACGCAACAGCGGCCAGTTCGTGGTCGGAGAGCAGAAGGAGCGCGCCGAACGGGCCTGCATCGAGACGGGCCTGGAGGCGTTGCTCATCCTTTCGCAGATGGAGGCACGGATGCGAGAAGCGGGTGCCGTGCACTGGCGGCCCTCACTGTGGGCCTCGGAAGTGGCACCCTAGTGGCAGATCCACGCACGAGTCCAGCGCGAAAGACCTGGGCCGGCGAGGCCGCTCGAGGCCTGTCAGGGCCGAAGGCGGACGGAAGGAGGAGCAGCACGTGGCGGAAGCCTATTGCGTCAAGGACAAGATGAAGGTCGAGATCCAGAGCCCGCAGCAGATCACCATGAAGAACGGCAAGCCTGCCACCAAGGGCACCTGCCCGAAGTGCGGGGGGAGCGTCTTCCGGATCGGCGGCTAGACCCGATCACCCAGGGAGCCCGTGCCGCGCTCGCGGCACGGGCGCACCCTCTCTGGATCCCGCGAACCCCGGCCAGGTGCCGGGGTTTCGGTTTGGTACGATTCTGCCCGACGACCTGACGGGCGCAAGCGCGCACGTGCGCGGCGCGCCCGCCGGCGGCAACCCCGCCGCCGGTCCTCGAGGCCATGACACTGCCCGGCGTGCATCCCGGGACCCCCAGGGAGGATCAGCAGCATGACAGTGCGGGTCGGGATCAACGGGTTCGGCCGGATCGGCCGGCAGTCGCTCAAGGCGCTCATCGAGCGAGCACCGAACGTCGAGGTCGTCGCCGTGAACGATCTCGTGGACACCGCGACGAACGCGCTCCTCTTCAAGCACGACTCAACGTACGGGGCGTATCCAGGGTCCGTCGATCACACCGACGACGCGATCATCGTGGACGGGCGCGAGGTCAAGGTCCTTCAGCTCAAGGATCCCGCCCAACTGCCGTGGCGTGACCTGGGCGTCGACATCGTCATCGAATCGACCGGCCTCTTCACCGAAGGGGAGAAGGCCCGCGCCCATCTCGACGCCGGCGCGAAGAAAGTCATCATCAGCGCGCCGGCGAAGAACGAGGACGTGACCATCGTGCTGGGCGTCAACGAGGATGCATACGACCCGCAGGCGCATCACATCATCAGCAACGCCAGCTGCACCACGAACTGCCTGGCCACGGCGGCGAAGGTCGTCCACGACCGGTTCGGGATCATGCGTGGGCTGATGAACACGATCCATTCGTACACCAATGACCAGCGCATCCTGGACGTGGCTCACAAGGACCCCCGGCGCGCCCGATCCGCCGGCCAGAACATCATCCCCACGACGACCGGCGCGGCCCGTGCGCTGGCGCTCGTGATCCCCGACCTCAAGGGCAAGTTCGATGGCTTCAGCCTGCGCGTGCCCACGCCGACGGTGAGCGTCGTGGACTTCACCGCGCAACTCGAGCGCCCCGCGACGGCGGACGAGCTGAACGATGCGTTCCGCTCCGCAGCGGACGGTCCGATGAAGGGCATCCTTGGCGTCTGCGATGAGCCGCTCGTGTCGATGGACTTCAAGGGCGACCCTCGCTCTGCGATCATCGACAGCGAGTCCACGATGTCGCTCGGCGACTTCGTCAAGGTCATCGCCTGGTACGACAACGAGTGGGGCTACAGCTGCCGCGTGGCCGACCTCGTCGCATTCGTGGGGCAGCGCCTGGGAGCCGACGCTCCGGCATCTGTGACGGCCTGACCGCCGCGATGGAGAAGCTGACCGTCCGGGACGCGGACGTCGCAGGCAAGCGCGTCCTGCTGCGCGTCGACTTCAACGTCCCGATCGAGGATGGCAAGGTCAAGGACGACTCGCGGATCCGGGCCTCGATCCCCACGATCCGCTACCTGCTCGAGCAGAACGCGGTCGTCATCCTGATGAGCCATCTCGGCCGGCCCAACGGCAAGGTCGTCGAGTCTGCCCGCCTGCGCGCGGTCGCAGAACGTCTCAGCGGGCTTCTCCGGTCGCGCGTGCCGGTCACCGGCGACGCGCTCGGGATCGGCACCAGCGATGCCATCGGGCGGCTCAAGCCGGGTCAGATCCTGATGCTCGAGAACCTTCGGTTCCACGGCGCCGAGGAGGCGAACGACCCCGACTTCGCGAAGACGCTCGCCTCATACGGTGAGGTCTACGTGAACGACGCGTTCGGTACGGCGCATCGGGCTCACGCCTCGACCGTCGGGGTACCCGCGTTGCTTCCCGCCTACGCGGGCCTCCTCATGGAGCGCGAGATCCGGAACCTCTCGCAGCTGCTCGAGGCGCCCAAGCGCCCGTTCGCCGCCGTCATCGGGGGTGCGAAGGTGTCGACCAAGATCGCCGTCCTGGAACATCTCATGACGAAGGTCGACACGTTCCTCATCGGCGGCGGCATGGCCAACACTTTCCTGGTCGCGAAGGGGATGACGGTCGGCAAGAGCCTTCTCGAGAAGGATCGCGTCGCCGACGCTGCTCGCGTCCTCGCCGCCGCAGAGGACCAGGGCGTCAGCTTCCTTCTTCCGTCGGACGTGGTCGTGGCCAAGGAGGTCACGCGTGGCGCCGAGCACAAGATCGTCCCGGCCCACAAGATCCCCAATAGCTGGTCGGTCGTCGACATCGGGCCGCTCACGCGCCAGGCGTTCGCGGAGGCTCTCGAGCCGGCCCGGACGGTGTTCTGGAACGGGCCGCTCGGCGTCTTCGAGGTCCCCACGTTCGGGGACGGCACCCGCGCGATGGCCCGGGACCTCGCCCGACGAGCGGAGGCAGGCACCACGGTCGTCGTCGGTGGCGGGGACTCGGTCGCCGCGCTCGAGGAGCTCCACCTGACATCGAAGATGACCCACATCTCGACCGGCGGCGGCGCCAGCCTCGAGTTCCTCGAGGGCAGAGAGCTTCCTGGTATCGCCGTTCTCCAGCACCGACCCGTCCCGCCGCGTGCCGCCAAGCGGAAGCCCGCCTCCAAGGCCAAGGCCAAGGCGCCCGCCGTCCGGTGACCACGATCGAGCTCATCGACGCGCACGAGATCCTCGATTCGCGCGGCAACCCGACAATCGAGGTCGTCGTGGTGCTGGAGAGCGGCGCGACCGGGCGGGCAGCGGTCCCATCGGGCGCATCGACCGGCGCCCACGAGGCGGTGGAGCTCCGCGACGAGGAACCGGAACGCTACGGCGGCAAGGGGGTCCGGCGAGCCGTGATGAACGTGCTCGAGACGATCGCACCGGCGCTGGTCGATCAGGACGCAGCCGATCAGGCTGCCGTGGACGAGCTGCTCATCGATCTCGACGGCACGCCCGGCAAGTCCCGCCTCGGGGCCAACGCCATCCTTGGTGTCTCGCTCGCGTGCGCGCACGCGGCCGCCGCGGCGCACGGGATGCCGCTCTACCGCTACCTCGGCGGCGCACATGCCCGGACGCTGCCCGTGCCGATGTTCAACATCCTCAACGGCGGCAAGCACGCGGCGGACTCGACCGACTTCCAGGAGTTCATGGTCATGCCCGTCGGGGCGGCGACCTACAGCGAGGCGCTCCGCGCCGGCGCGGAGATCTTCCATGCGCTGCGAGCCGAGCTCCATGAGGGCGGGTACGCGACAGGTCAGGGCGACGAGGGCGGCTTCGCGCCGTCTCTCCCGTCCAACCAGTCCGCCATCGAGATGGTGCTGAAGGCGGTCGAGCGCGCCGGGTACCGGCCCGGCGAGGACGTGGTGCTGGCGCTCGATCCTGCGGTCACCGAGCTGGTCGACCTCGATGTGCCTCAGACGGCGGACGGCGAGCTCACCTACCGGCTGGCAAAGGAAGGCCGGTCGTTGCTGACCAACGAGCTGGTCGACTTCTGGGCCGAGTGGATCGCGCGATATCCGATCCTGTCGCTCGAGGACGGCCTGGCCGAGGACGACTGGGCAGGTTGGCGCACGCTGACCGACCGTCTAGGTGATCACTGCCAGCTCGTCGGCGACGACCTGTTCGTAACGAACCCGGAGCGCCTGGGGCGCGGCATCGCAGAGGGTGCCGCCAACGCCGTGCTGGTCAAGCTCAACCAGATCGGCACGCTGACCGAGACGCTCGACACAGTGGCGCTGGCGCGCAGCAACGGGTTCGGCGTGGTGATCAGCCACCGCAGCGGGGAGACCGAGGACACGACCATCGCGGACCTCGCGGTCGCCACGGGGACCGGCCAGATCAAGAGCGGCGCGCCATCGCGCTCGGAACGGGTGGCCAAGTACAACCGGCTCCTGCGCATCGAGGCCGAGCTCGACCGGTTCGCACGCTATCCCGGCCGCTCGGCCCTGGTCACGTCGCGATGACCGCTGTCGCGGCGGAGCTCCCGTCCGGCATCAAGCCGCGCCGTTTCGTCGACCGCGGCGCCATCTTCGCCGGCTGGGTGGGGCTCGGCATGGGCCTCGTCATCGCCATCTCGTTCGAGCTCATCGTCGCGGTCCAGTCCATCGTCTTCATCCTCGCGCCGCTGGCGGGAGCGGTGATCGGCGGCTATGCGAACGTCCGCTCGGAGCGATGGCGGCCGCGGTCGCGCGTGCTCGCCAACGCGGCCTACGCCGGCCTGGTGACGGGCGTGGGGCTGGCGCTCCTCTACGTCATCCTGCGGCTGCTGTTCATCTACGCCGACACGGGCTACCCGGCGTTCAACCGGACGGACCCGTCGACCGGCCAGCCCATCCCGCCGTTCTGCGCGACGGGGCCGGCCTGCACGTACGAACGGTACGTGGCCTTCGGACGCGGCCCCGAGCTGGCGGCTTCGGGGGTCACCGACGCAGCATCCTTCGAGCCGTTCGTGCTCCGCGAGCAGCTCACGGGCGGCCTGGCGCTGGTCGTCCTGACGCTCGGCGGTGCGCTGGTGGGCGGCGGCCTCAGAGCTCTGCGAGATCCGATAGTCGAGACCGAGGAAGCGACCGCCCCGATCGGCGGCTAGCCACTGCGCGCCGATCGGTGGTTCGTCGGCGAACCACCACCCATGCATGGCTGGGCTAGTCGTGAAGTGGCCGGGCCGGTCGCAGGCTTGCACACGACCGATGGGCGCTGGATGCGTGGTTCCCACGCTCACGGCGGAGATGACGGCGCCGCGCGGCGACCCAAGGTGACCCGTTCGGAGTCTCTCCTGACACGAGCAGCCCGTCCGTGCGTGGATGAGAGGAACCGGGCGCGGGGGATCCCACCACTGCCAGGCCCGTCCTTGCGGGTCAAACGGGGCGACGCTACGCCGGACTATCGGGGCTGCGGGATGATCCCCAGCTGTTGGAGCAACGCCAACTGGTCGACCACATGCCAGTGCTCGGCCAACCGGCCTTCGCGGACGGAGTGGATGTCGATGCCGGCGATGGTGAACCGGTTGCCCGTCGGTGGGATCCCCATGAAGGAGCCGGTGTGCGCGCCCGTGGCCGTCCATCTGACC
>JACCXQ010000332.1 GCA_013696945.1 Chloroflexota bacterium
CGGGTCCCTGCACGCCATCGGGAAAGCCCGGGTAGTTCTCGACATCGCTCGTGATGGTCAGCTGTCCGCCGGGCGCGAAACCCGCGAGCACGATCGGCTCGAGGTTCGCGCGCGCGGCGTAGATCGCCGCGGTCAGGCCGGCCGGCCCGGATCCGACGATGACCACCTTGCCGTGTCCACCGGGGCCTTCGGACGACGCGTTCCCGCCTCCCGGCCGCAGGACGGCGGTGGCTGCCGTGGCGTCGCCCGACGAGCCGTCGTCGATGATCGAGATCGTGGGGAAGCCGGTGAGGGGTCGCGTCATGACGGCATCGTAGCATCCACGGCATACTCCCCGGGAGTATCGCTGAGCCGTCGCGGCGTCACCGCCACCTTGGCCCCGGCATCCACGACATACCACGATCGTCCCCGCATACTGGGCCGGTGCGTATCAGCCGCGATCTGGTGGCCGGCGCGATCCTCCTGATGGTGGGCGGCTTCCTGCTGGCACTGGAACACCTCCCGGACATCGCATTCGTCATCCCGCTGCTCATCGGGCTGGGCCTCCTGGGTCTCTTCCTGGTGGCCCGCATGCCTGCCCTCTTGAGCACCGGCGCCGTGATCACCGGCATCGGCGTCGGCATCCTGACGGCGACCCAGGGCAGCGCGGACTTCGGCGGCGCGGGTGTGCTCGTGAGCATCGGCGGCGGGTTCCTGCTCGTCACAGTCCTGGGAGCGATCTTCCAGGTGCCCAGCGTGCGGACTTGGCCGCTCGTTCCGGGGCTCGCGCTCATCGCCCTCGGCGCGATCATCTACTCCTCCGGACTCGGACAGGAAGTCCTCGACGTAGCGTCGCGTTGGTGGCCGGTCGTGCTCGTGCTGATGGGCGCGTACCTGGTCCTCGCTGCCCGGCTCAGGTTGCCGCTGCACGCGGGTGGCCATGACCGAGTGGAGGTAGACGAGGACACGCGATATGAGCCACCGACGGTCGATCGACGAGCCGCCGAGCAGCGCGCGGCGGACGAGCAGAAGGGTGAGGCGCGCGAACCAGTCGAGGGGCACGGGTAAGTCGAGGGGCGCGGCAGGGGGATGCGCGGCGTTCCACCCCGCAACCCCAACGAGCCCCCGACCCGCATCGAGCGATCAGTCGATGGGGCTGCGCTCGCCGAGCTCGCGGACCTGCGGGATGACATCACGGCCGATGAGCTCCAGCTTGCTCACGTCGGCGGCGTCGCGGACGCTGAAGATGGTGTGCATCGACCCTGCGTCGGCCCACCCGCCGAGGCGGTCGATGAACGCGGCCGGAGTCAGCGATCCGCCTGCGCCATCGGGAGTGATGGAGACGCTCGTGAGGTTCGTCTTCTCGATCGTCGCGTAGTCGCGGCCGAACCGCTCGCAGTGCTCCAGCAGCACGTCGTACTTGTGTCGCAACTGCTCCGGACCGCCGAAGATGTTGCATGCGTCGGCGTACTGCGCGACGAGGCGGAGCGTCTTCCGCTCTCCGCCGCCGCCGATGAGGATCGGCGGATGCGGCTTGCTGAGTGGCTGCGGGCTGTTGAGCAGCTGGCTCGCCTGGTAGCGGCGCCCCTCGAAGGCAGGTGCCGCGTCCGGCGCCGCGCCCCACGCCTCATGGACGATGCGGAGCGTCTCCTCGAGCATCTCGAAGCGTTCGCGCAGCTCGGGGAACGGGAAGCCGAGACCGCGCGATTCCTGCTCGTTCCACGCAGCGCCGATCCCGAAGTAGGAGCGTCCGCCGGCCAGGACATCGAGCGTGCTGGCGGCCTTGAGCCAGAGACCGGCCTGGCGGTAGTGGATGCCGCCGACCATCAGGCCCAGCCGCGCTCGCTTCGTGAGCGCGGCTGCGTACCCGAGTGCCGTGAACCCTTCGAGCATCGGTTCTTCCGGTCGACCGACGCTGCGGATCTGGAAGAAGTGGTCCATCACCCAGATCGAGTCGAAGCCGACCTCGTCCGCCGTGCGGACCACGCGGGCCAGGGTGGCCGCCAGCTCGGCGTCGCCGCCGGGCCACGTGAACGAGCTGATCTGGAGGCCGAGCTTCACGTTCGGAGCCTAGCGGAATAGGTCCGCGCCGACCTCCATGACGACATCGCGCCGGACCGACCCGTCACCCGGCGGCAACCTCGCACCCCGCACCAGCACGAGCGGCCGTCCGCTGGTCTTGCCGGCGGCGAGCTCGGCGGCGGAAGCGATCTCATCAGCGACCGCGACGACCGTGGCGTGCATCACCCGGCCGTCCGCGTCCGGCCTTCCGCGGAGGTCGTCGAGTGGCCCGAAGCCGGCGACGCCGAGCGCCACATCGACTATCCCCCAGCGCCACGGCCGACCGAACGAATCGCTGACGATGACAGCCAGGTCCACCCCGAACGCCTCGATGAGCCGGTCACGCAGGGCGCGGGCGGATGCGTCGGGATCGAGCGGCAGCAACGTCAGCGTATCGGGCTGGCCCACATTCGACGCATCGACGCCGGCGTTGGCACAGACGAACCCATGGTGGGTGCGGCTGATGATCAG
>JACCXQ010000002.1 GCA_013696945.1 Chloroflexota bacterium
TGACGACCACGCCGACCAGAGCCGGCATCGAGAGGGCGGCGACGATACGCGATCGACCTATCCCGTGGACGAGGTACGCACCCGCCACTGCGAGCGGCAGAAGGCTCATCGTGGCCATCGCGATCGAGGACGTCGTCACGCCCGATAGCCGAGCCTGCGGTCCCGTCGCCGGCGCGACGATCAACCAGCCGAGCGGCGACGGGGGGAGCACTTGGGGGGCGACACGCTGGATGAGCGCGACCCCGATGGCCATGAGGACTGCCGCGACGGCCACGAAGACGATGCGGCGCTCGCCGGCACGGCCGAGCCAGATGCCAGCCAGGAAGACCCCGAACGCGATCGCCGGTCCGGTGGCCCACAGGGCGGCCGAGCCGACGCCGAACGCCGGACCGAATCGAAGGGCCGAATGGACCACCCCGAGCCCTGTCCCGATGAGCACGACGGACCCGAGGATGGCCGCCGCGGCCGCCCAACGGTCGTACCCGCTGAGATCGCGCAGCACGGCGTGGAGCCCGTTCCGGCGGATGGCTGCCCCGACCAAGGGTCCCGCCCGGAACGCGGTCGAGGCTACCAGCGCCGCCACGAGGACAGCCCTTGCACCCGCATCGGTCGCCGGCAAGCGCCAATCATCGAACGGCCCCAGTGCCGCGAGCGCGAGCGCGCCGCCGACCGGCCAGCGCAGAGCCACGGCGGCTGCCGTCAGTGCCCAGACAGCGGCACCCGGCGGCCCGATGCCCAGCGAGCGCGCCGCGACGAACACGAGGACCAACCCGGCCGCGAGGAGGAGCTCGAGGCGTCCCGGACGCACGACGCTCCGTGCGACGGACCCCAGGGAGCTGGTCGTGGCCGTCATCGCAGGCGAGGATACCGTCGTGCGGGGGCGCGGCCCTGTTCCGCTTGCTAGACTCCGGCCGCTCGACAGACGGCGCGACTCATGGAGGGAACAGGCACGGACGTTGGTCGCCGCATCGTCGTGACCGGCGGCGCGGGCTTCATCGGGACCTCCCTCGTCAGGGCCCTGGCGTCGCGCGGTGCGCATGTCGTCGTCCTTGACGATGGACGCGCAGCGGGGCTGACCTACCTCGGGGACGTCCCCGTCGAGATCGTCCGCGACGCGCTCGTCCCCGCGCCCCCGGCCGGCTCGCTCGAGCGGCTGCTCGACGGCGCAGACGCGATCGTCCACCTCGCCGCCCGCCCTGGCGTCCCCGCGTCGATCACGGACCCGACGGGCGACCGGCGCGCCAACGTGGACACGACGCTCGCCCTTCTCGACGCAGCTCGGCGGGCGGACGTGCCTCGCTTCATCTTCGCCTCGTCGAACGCGGCGGTGGGAGCGGCGGCAGGGCCGATCTCTGAGAGCACGCTGCCGCGGCCCACGTCTCCGTACGGAGCGGCGAAGCTCGCCGTGGAGGGCTACCTGCACGCATATGCCGGCTCCTACGGCATCGCGACCTTGGCGCTTCGTTTCGCGAACGCCTACGGGCCCTACTCGCTCCACAAGCGCAGCGTCGTCGCCTCGTTCCTGCTCGCCGGGCTTCGCGGCCGGCCGCTGACGGTCCATGGTGACGGCCGGCAGGGCCGCGACATGGTCCATGTGGACGACCTCGTGGCGCTCATCGTTGCCGCGCTCGACGCCGAACCAGCAGTCGTCGCCGGCCGCGTCCTCCAGGCCGGAAGCGGCAGGCTGACGACGATCGCGCAGCTGGCGGAAGCGATCGCAGCTCTCCTGGGCGAGGACGGAAGGGTGGAACGGGCGCCACCCCGGGCGGGAGACGTATCCGGTGCTGCCTGCGACGTCTCCGCGGGCTCGGCGCTGCTCGGATGGACGCCGAACGTCACGCTCGAGGAAGGTCTGGGGCGCACCGCCGCATGGTTCCGAGCGGCGCTCGCGGATCCGACCCTGGCACCGCTTGCCGACGACTGAGCCGGCCCACCCATCGGTCCCGCGCAGCTTCGTCCGCGACGCCGCGACAACGATCGGCGCGAGGTTCCTCCTGGCGGCCATGATCCTTGTCACGGACGTGGTGCTCGCGCGCACGCTGGGAGCTGACGGGAAGGGCCGCTTCACGCTCGTGATCCTGCTCTCGCAGTTGGGCGCCGTCGCCATCGGCCTGGGGCTCGATCGAGCGTTCGGCTACAGCGTCGCCCAGAGCCGTGACGTGGCCCGCCGTGCCCTGGGGAACGGTGGCGCCTGGATCCTCGTCGTGGGCGGCATCGCCATGCTGGTCGGCCTCGCTCTCGCGGTGAGCATCGGGATCCCCAACCTCGACCCCGCCGATGTCGTGTTCGCCGCTCTCGCCCTGCCGCTCGAGCTCGCGTTCTCGTTCGGCGTCGTGACCCTCCTGGGCCGTCGCCTGATCGGCGCATACAACGCGACGCGCCTCGTGAGGCGTGGGCTCCTGCTCGTCGGCCTCGTCAGCATCGCGGTCGCGGGGCTCGACCTGCGGGCAGCGCTCCTGACCAACCTGGTCGCGCTCGTCGTGGCGGTCGGGATAGTGCTCCGCGCGATGGCTCGCGACGGTGTCGTCCCGGGCCATCCGAGCCGCGACCTGCTACGCGAGCAACTGCGCTACGGCATCCGCTCCTGGCCGGGCGCACTGGCCGACCGCTTCCAGTTCCGGCTCGACGCGTTCGTCGTCAACTCCGTCGTCGGGGTCACCGCGACCGGGGTCTACTCGGTCGCGGCATCGGCCGCGGAGGCGCTCTGGTACGTGCCCTCAGCGCTGGGGGCCGTGCTCTTCGGACGCGCTGCGGCGGCCGGACGCGAGGCCGCTCCCCTGGCGAGCGCGGTGACGCGCATGACGTTGGCGCTCGGCATACTGGTGGCCCTCCCGGCGGCGCTCGTGGCGCCGCTCGCCATCGCCGCTCTCTACGGGCCGTCGTTCAGTGGCGCCACGAGCGCGTTGCAGCTGCTCCTTCCCGGCGTCGTCGCCTACGGCGTCGTGGCGGTCCTGTCGCAGTACCTGCTCGCGATCGGCGCGCCGGGTCGGTCGACCGCGGTGCGCATGTGCGGCCTCGCCATCAACATCGTGGCCAACCTCGTGCTGGTACCCAGGGCGGGCATCGAGGGCGCGGCCATCGCATCGTCGATCAGCTACACAGCCACCGCCATCCTGATGCTCGTGGTGTACCTGCGGACCACTGGCCGCGGCGCCCGTGAGACCCTCATCGTGCGACGCGCTGACCTTGCGATGCTGGCCGCGCGCGTCCGGCGACGGACGAACACCGATGAGGTCCTCCTCGATGCCTGAAACCAGGGGCCCCGTCCGGCTGACCATCATCGACGACAACCCATTCGTCCGCGCCGCAGACGGGAAGGTCCATCCACGGTCCGCGACGTTCCACCGATTTGCCGAGGAGGTCGCGCGGACCGGGCCGTTCGGGCGCATCCGGTACGTCATCCCGGTCCGTGATCCGCGCCCGAACGAAACGATCGACCCGCGCCCGGCCATCGATGAGACGATGCTGGAGATCGTGCCGAGCGCTCCGTTCGATGGGGCCGCAGCGTATCTCGCGTGCCTACCGCTGATGTGGCAGCGCAACCTGCCGGTCGTGCTCCGCGCGCTCCGTGGCGAGCACATCGTGTGGATCAAGGTTCCCGGCTCCAACGGGCCGCTCGCGGCGTATGCATGCGCGGCGTTGGGCATACCGCGCTTCACGTATGTGGTCGGGAACGTGGGCGAGGTCGTCGCGGCGAGCGGGCGACGCGGCCTGACACGGTTCGGGGCGACGGCCGCGGCCGCACTCCACGATGGGGTGACGCGGATGCTCGCGATCTCGGGTCCGTCCATCCGCCTGGGTCCGGACATCTTCTCGAGTGCCATCACGGCCGCCGACCTCGAGGTGTTCGCATCGGCCTTCGATGCCCCGGAGCAGCGCGCTGCGACCGCGACCTCCGCCGGATCAGGCGGCCGCGACGGCCCGACGAGGCTTGCCTGGGCCGGCCGGATGGCGCCGGAGAAGGGTCTCGATGACCTGCTCGAGGCGGCCACGCTACTCGTCGCTCTCGGCCGCTCGATCGAGCTCGTGCTGATCGGGGACGGACCCGAACGGCGGCGGCTCGAGTCACGGGCGCGGACACTCGGCATGACCGAGCATGTCCGCTGGTTGGGGCATGTCGCGGAACGTGCGGCGTACCTCCGGGCGCTCGGGGATGCCGACCTCTTCGTGCTGCCCTCGCGAACGGAGGGGGTACCGAAAGCACTGGTGGAAGCGATGGGACTCGGCCTCCCAGCGGTCGCTACCGGCGTCGGTGGGATACCCGCCATTGCGGCTGGCGGCGACCGCCTCCGTATCGCCCCGGTCGGTGATGCCATCGCGCTGGCATCGGTGATCGCCGCCCTGCTCGACGACCCCGCGGCCGCGGGCGAGCTCGGCGCCCGCGGCTCCGCATGGGCACGCGACCATACGGCCGAGGCTCAGGCCGAGCGGCTCGTCGAGTGGATGCGCCGGGCATTCCCCGGTCTCCCGTGGGATGGACGGGGACGCTCCGCCTGATGGCCAGGGTCCTCTTCTGGCTCTCGGCCGCCGTGATCGGATGGGTCTATGCGGGCTACCCGGTGGCAGCCGCCATCAGCGGGCGGTGGCGCCCGTTCCGTCTGCGGACGGATGGCCCCGGACCGGCCGTCGTGACCGTGGGCATCGCCATCCACGATGAGGCAAAGGAGATCGAGTCGCGCGTCGCCAACGTGCTGGAGCAGGACCTCGACGCCGAACTGGAGATCATCGTCGCGTCGGACGGTTCGACCGATGGGAGCGACGAGATCGTGGAGCGCCTGGGCGCCGCCGACCCGCGCGTCCACCTGCTTCGCCTGTCACGCGGCGGGCAGACGGCGAGTCAGAACGCGCTCGTCGCGGAGGCGAGCGGCGACGTGATCGTCCTGACCGACGCGGAGACACGTTTCGAACCGGGCTGTCTGCGCGCGCTCGTGCGACCATTCGCGGATCGGCGCGTCGGCTGCACGACGGGCGTCCTCGAGTGGCGCAATCGCTCTGACTCCCGGACGACCCGCCACGAGGGCTTCTACTGGCGCTACGAGCAGGCCGTGCGGAGCGCCGAGACCCGGGCGGGCTGGCTGACGGCGGTGACCGGCGCGCTACTGGCAGTACGCCGGGACCTCGTGGAGGCCGTGCCGACGCACTCGTCCTTCGATCACATCGTGCCTCTTCAGGTACGCGCCGCGGGAAAGGTCGTGCTTGCGGTCCCCGAGGCGCGCGCAACTGACCGCGTGGTCAGCCGGCTGCGCAACCAGTTCCACGATCGGTCACGGACCGCCACGCGGGGCATCGGCGCGAACCTGTCGATGGCGGGCAGGCTTGCACCCTGGCGCCATCCGACGGCTGCGCTCGCGATCTGGTCACACAAGCTCCTGCGATGGGGCTCGCCGTGGGCCGCCCTGGCCGGGACGGCGGCAGCAGCACGCCTCGTATCGAAGGGCCAGAACGCCTACGCCGTGCCCCTCGCGATGTCGATGGCCCTGCCGGTCATGGCCGCGACGGAGTTCGTGGCACGCCGGGCCGGCCGACGGGGGACCCGGCTCGGGTCGGCGGCCCTTGCCGCCACGGTCGTGAACGCGGCGTTCCTGCGCGGCTGGATCAACCTGGTCGGCCGCCGGCGGATCACAATCTGGCACCGCCAGGATTGGCGGGCCGAGTAGCCGGGCGTCAGCCCGCCGGGATCACGGCACCGCTGGCATGTACGTGTCGATCCAGCCCCGCACGGCGCCGAGCTTTAGGCGCGACGAGTAGGCGGGCAGGTTGCAGCACGTGGTAGCGAACCTGGTGGGCACGAAGACAGCACGCGCGCCGTTGGCGAACTTCGCGCCCGTGAGCATGTCCCTGAGCTCCAGCGCCGCACCGAACGAAAGGTCGGTCTTGATGCCCCACTCCGCATTCCCGTTGTCAGCCGCCGCGGCCAGCGCCTGGATGAAGTCATCGGACTGTCCGGTGACCTTCTTGATGACCTTGACGATGAGCTCCTGCTGCCGGCGCGCACGCCTTTCGTCGCTGTTCGCACCACCGCCCACAGAACCCTTGCGGCTGCGGACGTACACGATGGCCCGGTTGCACGGCTGGCTCGATGAGTTGCTGAAGCAGTGCTTCACGTTCGCTCCCTTGAGCGGCCAGCTCGCAGACGACGGGAAGTAGATGCCGTACGGGTAGGTCGGCTCATCCTTGAAGATGGGGTCGTTGATGGAGTTCGGGATGCGCACGTTGATGCCGTTGATCTGATCGATCATCGCGTCGAAGCCGGTGAACCGGATGTACGCGTAGTGATCGATCTCGAGGGCCAGCGCGTAGCTCACGTCGTCGACGAACCTCTCCATCGCCTGGACCTCGAATGCATACCCGGCCTTGTTCGTGTACTCGTGATACATGTTGTTGACCCGCGAACTCCCGCTCGTGCCGCCGCCGTTGCTCGGCGCCCTGGGGAATGCCACGACGTCACGCGGGATGCTCGCCGCGGCGATGGTCCGGGAGTTCGGGTCTAGCGACATGACCATGATCACGTCGGTGTGCTCGATGGGGTACTTGTAGCCCGGCCGGTAGTCCGACCCGATGAGCAGGATGGTGAGCCGGCCATCGGCCCCCATCTCGATCGTGGTCCCGCCGCCGTCGGGCTCGGGACCGAGCAGGCCCTGGAGGCCCCAGCCGATGATGTCGACGATCGACGGGTCTCCTACGGCGCCGGGGGCACCGGGTGCGCCGGACACGTGGTCGGCTCTCCGGGCTTCTGTCGTCTGGGCGCCCTGCGGCGGAGCGGCCAGGGCGACCGCGGACACGACCGATGCAACGAGCATGACGGCCAGAGCGAATACGGCGGAGCGGTGGCGAAAGGTCATCTCGAGAGCCCCCTGGGACGCGATGGTACGGCGCGGCACGCTCGGACGCCGGAGCCGACAAGCCTAGTCGCTCGGCGCCAGCGGGTCCAGCGCTACATCATGACCAGCCCGCCATCGACCGCAAGTACCTGCCCGGTGATGAAGGCTGCCTCGTCCGAGACAAGGAAGGCCACGGCCGACGCGATCTCCTCTGGCGTCCCGAACCTGCCCAGCGGCGTCCGCTCGGTGATCTGCCCCTGTAGCTCCGCTGGCAGGTCCTGCGTCAGCTCGGTCAGGACGAATCCCGGCGCGACCGCGTTGCATGTGATGCCGCGGCTGGCCAGCTCGCGAGCCGTGGCCTTGGTCAGGCCGATGAGGCCGGCCTTGGCGGAGGAATAGTTCGCCTGCCCGGTCTGCCCCGCTTGGCCCGACACGCTCGTGATGTTGACGATCCGCCCGCCACGCGCCTTCAGCATCGGCCGGGTGACCGCCTTCGTCGTGTAGAACGCGCCGAACAGGTTCGTCTCGAGCACCTGCCGCCAGGCATCTACGCTCATCCGCATGATCAGGTCGTCGCGGGTGATGCCGGCGTTGTTGACCAGGATGTCGACCTTGCCGAAGGCGTCGAGCGCCTCCTTCACGAGCGACTCGGCGGCCTCGGGCTGCGTGACATCCGCCTGGATGGCGAGCACCCGTCGTCCGAGTGCCTCGCAGGCGGTCTTCGCTTCCTGCGCCGCCGCCTCGTTGCCGCGGTAGCTGAAAGCCACATCGGCGCCCTGTTGCGTCAGCCTCAGGCAGATCGCCCGCCCCAGGCCACGTGACCCGCCGGTCACCACGGCCGCCCGTCCCGAGAGATCGATCACGCGAGCACCTCCGTGTGCGACGCGTGCTCCGGCTCGCCCGGCACCACGTCGTCGAGCGGCACCTGCGGCCCCTCGCGCCCTTCGAGGACCGCCATCAGCCGGGCGGGCATGGGATCGACCGAATCCCAGTCGACGGGTGCGCGGACCGACGCGGTCGGGACGACATCGTCGGCACGACGCCCATTGGCCGGGTCCGCCGTCCACTCGACCGCGGCCGCACCGCTCGTGAAGCCGGCCCCGAACGCCACGAAGACGATCTTGTCACCGATGCTGACACGGCCCGAATCGACCGCCTCGGCGAGCGCGATCCCGACCGACGCCGCGGACGTGTTGCCATACCGATCGACGTTCACGAACATCTTCTCCATCGGCAGACCGAGCCCCTTCGCGACCGACTCGATGATCCGGATGTTGGCCTGGTGCGGGATGAACAGGTCCACCTCGTCGGGCTCCCATCCCGCACGACCGATGGCCGTGAGCGCGCTCGTGGCGAGCGTCTTGGTCGCGTATCGGTAGGTCTCCTTCCCCTCCATCCGCACGAAGTGCTCGCCCCGCCGGATGGTCTCGGCCGACGGTGGGCTCTTCGACCCGCCAGAGGGCAGCCAGATCATGTACGCGCCATCGGGGTCGGTCGTCAGCTCCATGCCCATGAGGCCGCCGCCTTCCTCGTCCGATGCCGAGACGACGACGGCCCCGGCACCATCCCCGAAGAGGATGCACGTGTTCCGGTCGCTGAAGTCCAGGAATCTGGTGAGGAGCTCGGCCCCGATGACCAGGACATGGCGATAGCGACCGCTCCGGATGTACGCGTCGGCCGTGGCGTAGGCATAAACGAACCCGGAGCACGCGGCCATCACGTCGAACGCCGCCGCGCGCGTATTGCCGATGGCTTCCTTGACCAGCGCGGCGGTCGACGGCATCCAGTAGTCGGGTGTGAGGGTCCCCACCAGGATCAGGTCGACCTCGTCAGCCTCGATCCCGGCCACCGCGATGGCGCGCTTGGCGGCGATCGCGGCCAGCGTGGCGGTGGTCTCGTGCGGTGCTGCGACGCGACGCTCGCGGATCCCCGTCCGCGAGCGGATCCATTCGTCGGAGGTGTCGACGAGCGCCTCGAGGTCAGCGTTCGTCAGCACCCGCTCCGGGACGTAGCGGCCCCAGCCCGTGATGCGCACGCTGCGGGGTGCCATGCCGCCTGCCTCCCGGTCACTCACGTGGGGTCGACCTCGATGAGTGGCTGCTTCTGCTTCACCAGCGCACCGCTCTCGGCGGCGATGCGCCGTACCGTGCCGGTCACGTCGCTCTTGATCTCGTTGAACAGCTTCATCGCTTCGATGAGCCCGATGACCTGCCCGGCGCTGACCTGGCCGCCTTCGCGGACGTATGAGGCGGCACCGGGCGACGGCGAGGTGTAGAAGATGCCGGTCAACGGTGCGAGGACGGCTCGGAGTCCGCTCTGCAGCCCGTCCTGGCTCGCGGCGGCGCCGTCCGCCCGCATGGGTGACGGCGCCTCGATCGGGGCTGCGGGAGCGGCGGTGGGTGCCGATGGCTTGGCCAGGCGGAGCATCGTGCCGCCGGCCTCGACCTCCAGCTCGGACACCTCGGAGCGCATGAGGAGGCCCTCGAAGCGGTCGATGAGCGCGAGCAGCTCGGCCTCGTCGGTCCGGTCCACGGCGTCAGGCATCCCAGCGCCGGATCACGAGGCACGCGTTCTGGCCGCCGAACCCGAACGCGTTCACCAGTGCCACGCGTGCGTCGCGCGGTCTTGCCGTCAGGGGAGTGCAGTCCAGGTCGCCCACTGCCGGATCGGGGTCCGTCAGGTTGAGCGTCGGCGGGACGCAGCCCTCGATGAGCGTCCTGACCGTCACTACGGCGGCGATCGCGCCGGCCGCGCCGAGCGTATGGCCGATCGAGCTCTTCGTGGCGGTGATGCTCGCTCGCGATGCGTGCTCGCCGAGGAGGGCGGCGATCGCCTGGAGCTCCGCGGCGTCGCCCTCGGGAGTGCTCGTGGCATGGGCGCTGACCACGTCCACCTCGCTCGTGTCGATCCGCGCCTTCTCCAACGCGCGGCGGCTCGCACGCAGCGCGCCTCTGCCTCCGGGCGCCGGGAGCGTGATG
>JACCXQ010000019.1 GCA_013696945.1 Chloroflexota bacterium
CAGGAAGATCGTCGCCAGCGCGATGAGGACCGCAACGCCGCCGACGACGATGGGCACGCCGGCGGCGATGACGCTCCCGAAGACGAGCAGCAGGCAGAGAGCGGCCAGCGGCAGGGAGATGATCTCGCTCCGCTGGAGGTCGCGCTCGCTGACAGTCTGGATGTCGCCGTAGAACGCCGGGCCCCCGGCGATGTAGGTCCGCAACCCTGCGACAGGCCGGACCGCGGCCTCGACCGGTGCGATCGCCTCCGGCGAGGCGTCCGGCGAGAGATCGAGCGATACGAGCGCGTATACGGTCCGGCCGTCGGCGCTGACCTGAGCCGGAGCGAGCTGGTGCGTGAGGAGACCGGTCACGTGGGCGGCGGTCGGGACAGCGGCCAGCGCGGTACTTACCGCCGTCTCGAACGCGGCATCGCCCGCTCGTGCGTCCGTCTCCGAGTGGAGGACGATGACGAGCACCGACGGTGGCAGTCCGATCTCCGCCTCGAGCGCGTGGCGCGCGCGCTGCCTCGAGCTCGTCCAGCGAGAACCCGCCCGCGCTGAGCGCCCCCGGCGTCTGAGGCGCAAGGGGCAGCGCGACCAGCGCGAGGAGCGCCCAGACCGCGATGACCGACCACCGCCGTCGCGCGCACGCCCGGCCCAGGCGTTCGAAGAGGGTCACGCTTCCACGGACGCCTCGTCGATGACCTCGAACGTCGAGACGACCTCGGCCACGCCGCGCAACGTGGCGATGACCGAGCAATAGCGTTCGCAGCTGAGGCGAACGGCCCGCTCCACGAACGCGGGTCTGATTCCCCGGCCCCGGACGACGAAATGAGCTTCGATGCGCTCATACGCCCAGGGCGGCTCGGGTCGCTGCTCCCCGGTCACGCGGACATCGACACCCGTCACTTCCTGTCGTCCCTTGCGCAGGATCTCGACGACATCCCACGCGGCACACGCGCCCACGCCGGCGAGGAGCAGCTCGCTGGGGCTGAAGCCGGTCGGCGGTGAGCCCGCTTCGTGCGGCGCGTTCAGCGTGATGGTGTGGCCGGGATGGGTGCCCGACGCGGTGAACCGTTGCTCATCGGGTCGCCACTCGACGTTGACGGTTCGCATCGTGCCTCCGGAAGGGGCTGGTAGCCGGACGCTGGTCTCCGGTGGTGCCCTCGTCAATGATGCGCCGACTCGGTCGGAGGACCCCCCGGCCATCCGCGCAGGCCGCGTCACGGGAGCGTCACGAGGCGCGGCTTACCATGACCTCGTGGTCGATCAGCCGTCTCGGCGCGCACGGTTCACGGCCGGCTTCCTGGCCGGTGGCACCGCGCTGGCGATACTCCTCACCGCACGGGTGCTGTCGGGACGGCCCGGTTTCCTGGAAGCCGTCTCCGACGGGTTCGTACGTTTCATACCGCTGGATCTGTTCGACGTCGCGATCGCGGCGCTCGGGCCGCTCGCGAAGGGGATCCTCTACGCGGGCATCGCCCTCGCCATCCCGGTCGCTGGCGGCCTGTTCGCGATGGGCCTCGCTGATGGGCTTCGCCGTCGAGGACCGGTCGTGGACGCGCTCTTCTCCGCCGCGATGAGCCTGGCGATCGCAGAGCTCGTCATCCTCCCCGTCTTCGGCGCGGGTCTGGCGGGCGCCGACCTGAGCGGCGATCCCATACTCGTGCATCTGCCGCTGCTGGTGGCGGCGCTCGTCTATGGCGCGGTGCTCGCGGGCCTGCGCGCCGTGCCTTCGGCGACGCCCGATGCGGACGCGATCGGCGCTGGCGGGAACACACTCCCACGTCGAGCGATGCTCCGGCGAGGGCTCGCGCTGTTGGGGCTCGGTGCGCTCGGCGGCTCGATCGTGGCAGTGGCCGAGAACCTCGTCCGGGCCGGCAGACCGCTCACCGGGGGGGCCCCGCAGACCGGGCAAGCCGCCGTCGATGATCCGTTCGGACCGACCGCCGCCCTGACGCCGGTCGGCGAGTTCTATCGGATCGACAAGAACCTCTTTCCCGTGTCCGTCGATGGGTCGACGTGGCGGCTGCGGATCGACGGGCTCGTGGATCGGCCGCGGGAGTGGTCGCTCGACGAGCTGAAGGCGCTCCCATCCGTCAGCGACCACCGAACGCTCGAGTGCATCAGCTTCCAGATCGAGGCGGGCGACGATCTCATCGGCAACCAGGAGTGGCGCGGCGTGCCGATCGCGACGCTGCTCGCCGAGGCAGGCGTCCAG
>JACCXQ010000031.1 GCA_013696945.1 Chloroflexota bacterium
GTGACGGTGTCCAGCGGCCATCTGTCCAAGTGGCGAACGAACTGGCGAACGAGCACGGTCCCGGGCCGCTTCCCGGCGCGCTCATCCTCCCGTTCGTCCACGGAGCGGACACCCGACCGATGAGGCCGGCCGGAAGCGGCCCAAAGACACCCTCACCCCCGGTTCGTCCACCGGGCGGACGCGCACGGTCCTCCGGGCCCGGATCGATGGCCGAGCGCCAACGGTCCACCTCCCACTTCGTGCCGTCGTGTCGCGGCGCCGCCACGGATCGGGTCCCTCGCGTAGACTCGCGGCCGTCTCGCGGAGTGACGCGTCGGGCCGCGCCGTGATGGTGGCTGTGGCGGAGCGCACGGAGGGCCAGTGGCGCAGACCTGGGACGCGATCGTCATCGGCGGTGGTCACAACGGCCTTGTGAGCGCGGCGTACCTGGCGCGAGCGGGCATGCGCACGCTCGTCCTTGAGCGCAGACACGTACTCGGCGGGGCCGCCGTCACCGAGGAGATCGTCCCCGGCTTCCGGTTCAGCGTCGCCAGCTACGTCGTGAGCCTCCTCCGCCCCGAGATCATCCGCGACCTCCAGCTGCCGCGGCATGGGCTCGAGATCCTCCCCCTCGACGGCACGTTCACGCCGCTCGACGGCGACTACCTCTGGCGCACGAACGATCACGCGCAAACGGTCCGCGAGCTGCGCCGCTGGTCGGCGACGGATGCCGAGGCGTACGAGGAGTACGGCCTCCTGATGGTCGAGATGGCGCGCTTCATCAAGCCCATCCTTTCGATGGTCCCGGTCGACACCATCCGGCCTGATCCGCGCGACCTCGTGCCGCTCGGCGGGCTGGCACGGACGTTCTCCACGCTGCCCCGCCGCCAGCAGTCGGCGTTCATCCAGCTCATGACGATGAGCGCCGCCGACTTCCTCGACCAGTGGTTCGAGACCGATCCGCTCAAGGCGACGATGGCCGCCTCGGGCATCATCGGGACGTTCCTGGGCGTCCGCTCGCCGGGCACGGCATACGTCCTTCTGCATCACTACATGGGCGAGATCGACGGCGCGTTCCGCGCCTGGGGGATCCCGCGCGGCGGCACCGGCGGCGTCAGCGAGTCGATCGCATCGGCAGCGCGGTCGCTGGGCGCCGAGATCCGTACCGAGGCACCAGTCGCCCGGATCAGCGTCCGGGACGGTCGCGCGACCGGGGTCGTGCTGGAGTCGGGCGAGGAGATCAGTGCGAACGTCGTGCTCTCCAGCGTGGATGCGCACCAGACATTCCTGCGGCTGCTGGAGCCGGACACCCTCGAGCCCGACTTCCAGGAGGAGGTCCGCCGCTACCGATTCCGGGGATCGTCGGGCAAGGTGAACCTGGCGCTCGACGGGCTACCCGACTTCACCTGTCTGCCGGGCAGCGGCGAGCACCTCCGCGGCGCGATGAGCTTCTCGCCCGGCATCGACTACATGGAGCAGGCCTACGTCGACGCGAAGGAGGGCCGTTTCAGCCGGCGGCCGTACATCGACGTGATCATCCCGACGCTCGTCGATCCGTCGATGGCGCCACCCGGCAGGCACGTCATGAGCTGCTTCGTGCAGTACGCGCCGTACGAGCTCGCTGATGGCGACTGGGACGAGCAGCGCGAGGCATTCGGGGACGCGGTCGTCGACACGATCGTCGAGCGGGCGCCCAACCTGCGGGACCTCATCGTCGGCCGGCAGGTGCTCACGCCCCTCGACATCGAGCGCACGTTCGCGCTGACCGAAGGCAACATCTTCCAGGGCGAGCTCAGCCTGGAGCAGCTCTTCTTCAACCGCCCCGTCCCCGGCCACGCGAGATTCCGCACGCCGATCCGCGACCTGTGGCTGTGCGGCTCCGCGGTGCACCCCGGGGGCGGCATCATGGGTGCGCCGGGAAGGATCGCGGCGTTGCAGGTGCTGCGCTCGCGGCGGCCCGCAGCGTGACGGCAAGCGGCGTGACCGCGACCAGCCGCTACGACGCCATCGTCGTGGGCGGCGGGCACAACGGCCTCGTCTGCGCGGCGTACCTCGCCAGGCAGGGGATCCGGACGCTCGTCCTCGAGCGGCGGGATCGCGTCGGAGGCGCGGTCGGCACCCACGAGCTCATGCCCGGCGTCCGTGTCCCGTCGCTCGCCCATACGGTGGGCCGGTTCCGGCCCTCGATCGCCCGGGAGCTCGGGCTCCGCGGACACCGGCTGCGCCTCGTGCAGCCCGACGCGCGCGTCTTCGCGCCGTGCTCCGATGGCCCGGCGGTGACCCTCTGGGGCGATCCTCGGCGGACAGCGGACGATCTCCGTGCCATCTCGCCCCGCGACGCCGAACGCTACGTCGCGTTCGACGCTCAGACCCGCGCCCTTGACGGTGTCCTCGCGCGGATCATGTCGATGACGCCCCCGGATCCGGGCCGCGCGAGTGTCGCCGACGCGCTTGGCGCACTGCGCATCGGTCTCGGCTATCGCGCGCTGCGCGAACCCGACGCCAGGGCCCTGCTGCGCGTCCTCCCCATGCCCATCGCCGACCACCTCGACGACTGGTTCGAGTCCCCGTCGCTGCGCGCGGCCCTCGCTTGGCGGGGGGTGCGCTACTCGTCGCTCGGGCCGCGCGATGCCGGAACGACGCAGATGTTCCTCGCCGAGTCCGCGGGCACGCCCGATGGCGCCGCAGGGGAGGCGGTCTTCGCCCGTGGCGGACCCGGCGCGCTCGCCGAGGCGCTCGCGTCGGCGGCGCGGGGCTTCGGTGCCGAGATACAGATCGACGCCCAGGTCGTGACCGTCCGCGTCAGTGACGACCGGGTCCGCGGTGTGGCGCTCGCCAACGGTGACGAGCTCGATGCCGGTGTCGTCATCTCCGCGCTGGATCCCAAGCGGACGCTACTCGGCCTGATCGATCCGGCCGTGCTCGGGCCCCAGCTCGGCTGGCAGGCCGGCAACCTTCGGCTGAAGGGTTCGGTCTCGAAGGTCGACCTGGCGCTCGACGAGCTGCCCGCGTTCGCCGGGCCTGCTGACGGCGGGGACGCGCGACGCCGGCTCCGCGGCCGGATCGTCATCGCTCCCTCCGTGGCCGCCATCGACCGCGCCGCGGACGCTATCAAGGCCGGCCGGCTTGCCGAGCACCCGGTCCTCGAGGCGACCATCCCGTCGCTCGTGGACCCCTCGCTCGTCGACGGCGACAGCGGCGTGAAGCATGTCATGAGCATCCTCGTCCAGGGGACGCCGTATCACCGCCGGGAGGGTGACTGGGAGACCGATCGCGACGCGCTCGGCGAACGCGTCCTGGCAGAGCTCGAATCCGTCGCGCCGGGGATCGGCGCGCACGTGCTGGCCCGCCGCGTCGTGACGCCGCTCGACCTCGAGCGTGACCATGGGCTGACCGAGGGTCACCCGCTGCACGGTGAGCCGGCCCTGGACCAGTGGTTCGCCTGGCGCCCGATGCTGGGCTTCGCCAGCTACCGGCTGCCCATCGATGGCCTCTACCTGTGCGGCGCCGGTGCGCACCCCGGCGGCGGGGTCACGGGCTGGCCGGGACGGAACGCGGCGCGCGAGATCGTCCGGGACATCAAGAACCGGGCACGGCGGTGAATCGGATCGGCGCCGCGCTCGCGGCGGTCATGCTCCTCGTCCCGCTCGCCGCGTGCACCGTGAGCGGCACAGTCGTCGCGACGGAGACCGTCGAGGAGCACATCGAGGTGGAGTCGGGACCGCTCATCAGCGTCGAGACCTTCAACGGCCGCATCAGCGTCGTCACGGGCAGCGACACGATGATCGACGCGCGCATCGTCAAGCGCGGCTCCGGCACCAGCCAGGCCGAGGCGGAGCGGGACCTCCGTCAGCTCGTCATCGATGTGGTCGAGGATCCCGGCCGTGTCACCATCGCGGTGCGCCGGGCGGACGCACCGGTCAGCCTCGGGAACAGCGGCGCCGACATCGAGCTGGCCGTGCCCATCGACTCATCGCTCGAGCTTCGGACCTCGAACGGGCGGATCGAGTCGGCCAACGTGCGCGGGTCGATCGTGGCGCGCAGCTCGAATAGCGGCGTGACCATCCGCGACGGGACGGACGTCGACGCCGAGACGTCGAACGGACCGCTCACCGTGAACGCCGCGAGCGGCGAACTCAAGCTGCGGACATCCAACGGCGCGCTCGACATCATCGGCGCGCAGGACGCGCTGGTGACCGCCGAGACGATGAACGGGCCGATCACGTTCAGCGGCACGCCCGCGCCGGGCGCGCACGCGTTCCGCACCACGAATGCGCCGATCAATCTGGCGCTCCCGGTCGATGCCGAGTTCACGATGATCGGTCACACCTCGAACGCGACGATCAGGACGGCGTTCCCGACGCTCCTCGTCCTGGAGGACTCGATCACCGGCCGCGTCGGCGACGATCCAGAGGTCGCCATCCGGGCCGACACGTCGAACGGCGACCTGACCGTCACCAGCCAGCCCTAGCGGCGCTCCGCTGTCGGCTCCGCCTGGGCCGTGACCGCCTCGTCGGCGGCCGCCTCGGCAGGCGTCTCGACCGCCGCAGCAGCCACCGGAACATGCGGTGGCAAGTCCCAGTCCCAGCCCCGGAGGCGGCTCAACAGGCGCCGCGCGGTGAGGTCCAGGTGGATCGGCGTGACGGCGATGCGCTTCTCCACGACGGCCGCGAAGTCGGTCCCCGGCTCTGCGACGCCCGAAGGCGGTGGGCCGCCGATCCAGTAATAGGGGATGCCGCGCGGATCGAGCCGCTCGATGAGCTGGTCCTGGTAGATGCGCTTGCCCATCCGCGTGACCTCGATGCCCTCGCAACCGTCGGGGTCGACGGCCGGGACATTGATGTTGATGAGCTCCCCCGGCGCCAGCCCGTTCTCCAGGATGTTCACGGCCGCCAGGTGGGCGACGCGGCTGGCGAGCGTGAAGTCGGGATGCTCGTAGTACTCCTGCGAGATCGCGAAGGCCGGACAGTCGTTGATCACCGCCTCCATCGCCGCGCTCACCGTCCCGGAGTAGGTCACGTCGTCGCCGAGGTTGGCGCCGTAGTTGATCCCCGACGCGACCAGGTCGAACCCGATCTCGAAGAAGCCCAGGAAGGCGAGGCTGACCGCGTCGGTCGGCGAGCCATCGACCGACCATCCGATCGAGCCGTCGGCCAGCGTGCGCTCGCGGACACGGAGGGGGCGCATGAACGTCTTCTGGTGCCCCACGGCGGACTGGTTCGTCTCGGGTGCCACCACGTAGACATCGCCGATCGGCTTAAGGGCCTGCGCGAGTGAGAGCAGCCCGCGAGACTCGATACCGTCGTCGTTGGTGACCAGGATGCGCGGTCGGGACGTCCACTCCGACAGGGGCCGCGCGGTCCGCGGACGCGAGCGCGCCGCCGGGATCTGCCGGTCGCCGATGGCGAGTGGTTCGCCGTGCTCCCGATCGAGCGCCCGTCGCTCGATCCGGCTCCCTTCCCGCTGCCCATCACCGCCCGGGGCCCTGGCCTGCGGCGACCGAGCGTCGTGATCGTGACGCTGGTCGGTCACGGTGCCGGGTCGGGGGCCGGTTCGTTGATGGCCGGTGTCTGATCTGCCGCGGGGGCGGCCTCCTGGGGCGCAGGCTCGGTCGATGGGCGGGACGTGGACGGGCGACGGAACAGCGAGCGCCGGGCCGGCCCCGGCAACGGCGCAGGGCTGCTCGCTGAGATGCCGGGCGCCTCGGGCACGCGTATGCGCCGTCCCTCGCGTTCCTCCACCCTGCGGACCGCCCGCGATGTCACGTCACGCGGCCCTCCCGCGCTGCGATCCAGGAAGTGGAAGAAGAACGCGGAGATGACCGCGGCGACCGGGACCGCGAAGATCGCGCCCACCACGCCGTACAGCTTCAGCCCGATGAGGACCGAGAGCAGCACCACGACCGGGTGGATGCCCACCGCGCTTGCCATCACGCGCGGCTGGACGATGTTCATGACGATGAACCAGCCGATGCCCATGATCACCAGGGCGGGGATAAGCGCCTCTGGCTGGGTGAGTGCCGCGACAACGACCGGCGGCGCCCATGACACGAAGGCGCCGAAGAACGGGAGCGCCTGGAGGAGGAAGACCAGCCCGGCCGAGGCGGCCGTGAAGTCGAGGCCCAGCACGAGGTGCGTGACGACCGCGAACACGGCATAGATGACGCCCTGGATGGCCTGTCCGCGCAGGAAGCCACCGAAGGAGCTCGCCACGCTCGTCTCGAAGAGCCGTGCCTCATCGGCCCAGCGCGGGGGGACGAGCCGGTTCACGAAAGCGACCATGCCGTCCTTGTCGATGAGGATGAACAGCGACAGGAAGACGATCAGGAGCAGGTTCCCGATCGCGCCGAGGCTGGCTATCGCGAGGGCGGTCAACGGCCGCACGAGGTCGGTGCCGAGGCTGCCCACGCCAGCCAGCGTGGACTGCGCCAGCGAGACGAGGTCCACCTGCAGCCCGAGTCCTGCCAGGCGCTCCTCCCACGGCCGCAGGATCTCCGGCAGCCGCGCATTCAGGTTCGGCAGCTCGCTCACGAAACCGGCGACCGATGCCACAAGGTTGCCCGCGATGACCACGATGAGCGCCGTCAGCGCCACGAACAGCACCACGTAGACGAGGACCGTGACCAGGCCGCGTGGCAGCGTGGGGAAGGTCCGGAGGATGAATGAGACGACGGGCGACAGCACGAAGGCGACCATCCATGCCATCACCAAGATGAACAGGATGTCGCTGAAGTAGAGGACGATCCCCGCGACCTGGCCGAGCAGGAAGAACCCGACCACGAAAGTCCCCATCACCAGCAGCGCATGGAGCCACCGGTGGTCAGCCTCGGGCAGGAGAGAGCGGCCCGCCATGGTCGGAGTCTAGCGTCAGGGCGCCTGAGGGCAGTCCCACTTCACGGTCGCCCATGGACGTGCCGGCATCTGAGCGCGCACGGCCTCGATCAGGAGAGGATCGACTCCGGGTGCATCGAGGGGCGCGGACTCCATCGTTCCGATGACAGACGCCATTCGGCCGCTCGGCTCGTACATCGTTAGCTCAGTGGTAGCCGAGTAGCGAAGGACCGCTGTCGTCGTCGTCGGAACGAGTGCGTCGACATGGACCGTAGCCGAAGTCGGGCTGCCCGCGACCAGCGAGACGGCGATCCGGGCGCCGCCGGGCGCTCCCGTGCCGCCAGCCGGTCGACGCGAAACCACCGACAGGACAGTGGCGTGCTGCGGATCCCAGTTGCACGTGGCAAGCGCCTCGAGCCGCACGTCATCATCGGGGTCCATGACCAGCTCCCCGAAGCTGATTCCCATCACTCCGTCCGTCTTGTCGCCGGGGAGCAGACGGAACGCGGCGATGTCACCGACCGAGGACCCGACCAGAGGCCCCACCAGTATGGCCGCGACGCGGAAGTCCTGGGCCATGAAGATCCGCGCCAGGGCGAACAAGGTCAGGGCGCCAGCCAGCAGGGTCCAGCCAACCGAGATGGCATCTCCCAAGGTGATCTCGTCGAGGCCGCGTGAGCTCGCGATGGTGAACGCTCCGGCACCACCCAGGACGCCCGCCACCAGCGCCACGATCCCGATCACGACGATGTCGGGGTCTCGCCGGATGAAGCCGGGCCATCTCACCGGGAGCCGAGGCCCATCCTGTGTCGCACCTCGCGCATCGTCTCGGCGGCCAGCGGGGCGAGCCGCTCGGCGCCGGCGCGCAGCACCTCCTCGACGTAGCCGGGTCGCGACTCGATCTCCAGTCGTCGCTCGCGCGCCTCGGCGAAGAAAGCGAGGATGCGGTCGGCGAGCAGCCGCTTTGTGTCGACGCAGCCGGTGCGCGCCGTCCGCTCGCCCTCCCAGATCGTCTCGAAGTCGTCGCCGAAGAAGCGGTGGAGTTGGCACACGTTGCACACCTCGGGCCGCCCGGGGTCGGTCCGCAGGATGCGCTGCGTGTCGGTGACCATGCTCATGATCTGCTTCCGGATGACGTCCTCGGGCGCGAAGATGTCGATGGTGTTGCCGACCGATTTGGACATCTTGGTGGCGCCGTCGGTGCCCTTGATGAGCGGTGAGTCGGTGAATACCGCCTCCGGCTCCACGAAGACATCGCCGTAGCGCGAGTTCCACGCACGGATGATCTCCCGCGCCAGCTCCAGGTGCGCCGCCTGGTCCCGGCCGACCGGCACGTACCGCGCGTGGTAGATCCCGATGTCTGCCGTCTGGAGCACGGGGTACGTCAGCAACGCGTGGTTGATGTCATCGGGCTGGGTCCGCTTCTTCTCCTTGAACGATGGCGTTCGTTCGACCCACGAGACGGGCACGACGGTGGAAAGGAGATATGCCAGCTCGGCGTGCTCGGGGCGGTCCGATTGGCGGAAGAGGACGGCACGCTCCGGGTCGAGCCCCAGCGCCAGGAGGCCGACCGCCATCTCGTACCCGTTCTGCCGGATGCGCTCGGCGTCATGGGTCGAGGTCAGGGCGTGGTAGTCGACGATGCAGTAGATCGCGTCATGCCCTTCCTGCATGGCGAGGTAGTTGCGGAACGCGCCGAGGTAGTTGCCGATGTGCGGCAGGCCGGACGGCTGGACGCCCGAGAAGACGCGCGGGAGGGTCGGGATGCTCACGGCGGCCGAGTCTATCAGCGGCCCGTGCCTCTTCCGGAGCGGGCTGATCGTTACCGGGAGCCGACGCGCCGCTACGCTGCTCCGGATGCGCATGAGCGACGTCCTCCGACAGCTCCGCCAGCAGCAGGCCACGGCCGGCGCGCGGCCGCGCCTGCTCGAGCGGTTCGAGGCCTTCCTGCCCGTCAGCGACGCGACGCCATTGCTGTCCCTGGGCGAGGGTTTCACGCCGCTCGTCCACGCGCGGAGCCTTGGTCGCGCCATCGGCTGCCCGCAGCTCCACCTGAAGGTCGAGGGCCAGAACCCGACCGGTTCGTTCAAGGACCGCGGTATGGTCCTGACCGTCGCGCGGGCGCTGGAGGATGGGGTTCGGGTGCTCATCTGCGCGTCGACCGGGAACACGGCGGCATCGGCCGCGGCATACGGCGCGCACGCCGGCATGGAGGTCGTCGTGGTGCTCCCGCGTGGCCAGGTCGCGGCGGGCAAGTTGCTCCAGGCGCAGGTGGCCGGTGCGCGGGTCGTCGCTGTGGACGGTGGTTTCGACGCGGCGTTGGCGACCGTCCGCGCGCTCATCGACGATCCCGACCCAAGACGGCCCCTGACGCTCGTCAACTCCGTCAACCCACTTCGGATCGAGGGTCAGAAGACGGCTGCCTTCGAGGTCTGCGAGGACCTCGGGGGGTCGCCGGACTACCTGGCCGTCCCGGTCGGCAACGCCGGGAACATCACGGCCTACTGGCGGGGATTCAACGACTACCGTTCGTCGGGACTCGTGGAGACCGTCCCCGTGATGCTCGGATTCCAGGCGGCCGGGGCCGCGCCACTCGTGGACGGCTCGCCCGTCGATGAGCCTCGGACCGTGGCTACCGCCATCCGCATCGGCCGGCCAGTCAGCGGGGAGAGCGCGCTCCGCGTACGTGATGAATCGGGCGGGCGGATCGAGGCCGTGACCGACGAGCAGATCCTCGACGCCTACCGGGACCTGGCACGATACGAAGGCATCTTCTGCGAGCCAGCCAGCGCAGCCTCTGTTGCCGGCGTGCGCAAGCTGGCGGCCGATGGAGCGATCGACCCGGGAGCCACGATCGTCTGCGTCCTCACGGGCCACGGGTTGAAGGATCCCGATACGGCGCGACGCGAGCAGGCCGTCGGGACGCTCGACGCAGAGCCGACAGCGGCGGGGGTCCGGCAGGCGCTCGGCTGGTGAGCCACCCGCTCATCGGCCCGCAGGCGTGGCGGCCGGTCGACGTCGAGGTGCCCGCCACGAGCGCGAACCTCGGGCCGGGGTTCGACGCCTTCGCCCTGGCGGTCGAGATGGTCGACCGCTTCCGTGTGGAGCCCACCGGGGAGCTGCGCCCCGGCGGCGTCGAGGTCAGCGTGGAGGGGGAGGGAGAGGACGTCCTGCCACGCGACGGCACCGACGCCTTCACCAAGGCGTTCGAGCTGGGTCTCAGCGAGGAGCTCGGGAGGGAGACTCGACTACAGGCGATGGGGATCGGCTGGCGTATCGGGATGCAGAACGCGATCCCGGTGGCGCGGGGGTTGGGCTCGTCGGCTGCCGCCGTGGTCGGGGGTATCGCGGCCGCGCGAGCGATGGTCGGTGGCGACGCTGGACCCCCCGAGCGCATCGTCGCCTCGGCGGCTAGCATCGAAGGGCATCCGGACAACGTCGCCGCTGCGGTCTTCGGCGGCTTCACGATCGCCATCTCGGCGGAGCAGGGTCCGATCGTGGCGCGGTTCGACCCACCGCCGCGGCTCCACTGCGTCCTGTTCATCCCCGACCGTCCGCTCGACACGCCGCTGATGCGCGCAGCCCTCCCCGAGACCGTCCCGTACGGCGATGCGGTCCACAACGTGGGGCGCGCGGCGCTCCTCGTCGCGGCCTTTGCGCAGGACCGACCGGAGCTGCTCCGTGCCGCGATGGACGACCGCCTTCATGAGCCGTATCGCGAGGGTGCGTACCCGGAGCTGCCCCGGCTACTGGCGGCTGCTCGGGACGCAGGAGCACTGGGAGCCGCTCTGTCGGGAGCTGGCTCGACCATCATCGCGTTCGCCGACGATACCGCACGGGCGGCGACCGCCGCGTCGGCGTTGGAACGGGAAGCGGCTACCATCGCGCTTCCCGGACGCGCGGTGATCGTGCGACCACGGGCGGAAGGAGTCCGCATCATGGGAGTCCGAACGGGCTGATGTCGATCGCGCGCTCCCGATCCGTGGTCGCGAGCATCGCCATCCTTCTCGCGGTCGCCTGCACGTCGCCCGTCCCGGCCGCCTCACCAAAAGCGTCGCCGAGCGCACCGTCGAGCGCGTCCGCATCCGCCTCGCCGACCCCTGCCCCGTCGGTCGTCCCGAGCTCCTCGAGAGCCGGCGGATCACTCGTCCCGAGCGGATCGCCAGGCCCGAGCGGGTCCCCGTCGGGATCGCCACCCCTGTCGGGCTCGCCGTCCCCGGACCCAACGGCCTTCATCATCCCATCGTGGGAGCCCTGGCCGGCAGAAGGACCCGGCGCTCCGTCGCGCGTCTTCTACAAGCAGCTTGGCTCGGACCCGCCGGTCGTTGCGCTGACCATCGACGACGGCCTGGACCCGGAAACGTGTCGCCGGATGTTCGACCACCTGCGCGCGGAGCGGGTCCCGGCGACGTTCTTCCCGACCCTCGTCGCGGTCCACAACGACCGCGTGCTCTGGCGTGAGATCGCCGCGGCAGGATTCCCCATCGGGGTGCATACGCTCACGCACCCTGACCTGACGACGCTCGCTGACGTCAGCGTCAAGCGGCAGCTCGGCGGCTCGAAAAGACGGATCGAGAACATCCTGAAGGCCACGCTCTTGCCGGTCTTCCGTCCACCGTACGGTGCCTGGGACGCCCGGGTCATCGCGCTCGCCGGTCAGATCGGCCTGCATACGATGGTGCTCTGGGGTCCGAGTGCCGGCGACAGCGGCTTCGGTTCGCCCGACCCTGCGCGTCTTGCGCAGAACGCGGCCCAGGGCCACCGCGGCGCGATCGTCCTGATGCACTGCAACTCACCCGCGAGCGCAGACGCGCTGCCGCTCATCGTCGAGGCGTACCGCGCCCGCGGCTACGGTTTCGTGACCATCCCCC